>JAITBL010000085.1 GCA_031283575.1 Treponema sp.
GCGTGTTGTTCCTTTCACCGCTTCATGTTATACTGGTGTACCATGACAAAAAGGCCTTGTAAATACGGCGCGCTGCTGCTCCTGATCCTGATCTTCTGCGCGGCGGCGGCGGCGGGAGCGCAGGAAACGGGGTGGCGCGTTTTTTCCGTTCGGGGGGACGTCAAACTCACCAGGACGGGCGGCCGGACTCCTTCCCGCGGCGCAATGGAAGGCTCCCTCCTTGGCGTGGGCGACATGTTGCAAACCGTATCGGGAGAGGCGGAACTGCAGATCGAAAACGGCCTTCCCGCCGGAGACGGCAGCTACGGCGTCATATATCTTGGCGAAAATACCACCCTGATTATCGGCGCTTTGGCCCCTTCCGCCGCGCTGGAACTTGTCTACGGCAGGCTGCGTGTTGTTTTGGGAAGCGAAGCGCCTCCGTCGCTTTCCCTTAAAGCGGGAAACTCGACGATAACTGCCGTCGGCGACTTTGCCGTCGACTACCAGATGCGCCGGGGAGGCGTTCAGCCCGTACTCAGCGTGTATTGTTTCAGGGGGGAAGGTGAACTGATCCCCGTCCGGCAGGAAGAAATTCCGGATCTTGCGAAACTCAGCCTGAGGGAAGGCGAAGTGCTTGCGCTGGAATACCACACTCCCTTTTCCTATGTGGAACGGAGGGTCATCGACGGCGAAACGCTCAATTACTGGGCCGCTCACGATTTTTCCGGAACGGCGCCCCTGCTCATGCCCGAAACGGGTTTGGGCGTCAAAGTTTCTTCCGCGAATGCCGGCCGGACTGCGGCCAATGTACTGCCGCCGCCCGAAGCGTCCCCGAACAGAAAGCGAAAGATCGCTTACGCCGTTACCGGCGTTGCTTTTGCGGCGGCGGGCGGGGCTATGTTTGCCTTTTCAAGGCTGGGGGATGATTACCTGGGAAAGAACGGCAGGGATTATATGCGCCATGGCTCCTTCGGCGCTTTTGCGCTGGGAGCGATTTTCCTCACGGGCGCCCTGTTTACCCGCTAGTGTTCTGTAACATCTAAACGAACGGATATAAAGAAAGTGAGGAAAAAGAATATGAACCACGACACAAAGGAGCACAAAGGAGAGATCTTTTCAGGCTTTGTTTCTCCTTCGTGCTTTCTGATTGACCGCGTAGCGGTCTACCTTTCCGCGCCTTTGTGGTTAAATATCTTAATAGTACTTTTAGTGTTTACAAGGTACTAGCAGGATGATGGGATCAAATTACCCGGTCACGGAGAACACGGACGGTCCTGTTTTGGCCGAAGACGGCCCGGTCACGGCCGATTCCGAGCTGCTGTACCGCGCTCCGGTTCTTGATGAGGCGGGAAGGCTGCTCTGTGCCGGCTGGGCGCGAAATCCCCTCTTTGAATACAATCCGCCGGTACTCGGCGGCGCGCCGAGGACGCGAATCACCCAGGCCGACCGGTATATCATTTTTTCGGCCACCCACATGATAGTCTTCGAGGTGATGGACGGCGGATACCTCGGGCGTATCGGCGTGTCGATCATTTCGTTCAAGGACCGCAAACGTTCCACGCAGATCTTCGACAGCCTCTTTCCCCTGGGGCGTTATGAACTGCCGGAAAGTTCCGTAACGGGTTCAGTCAGGATACGGGAAAAAAAATCATCCCTGGAATTTATTATTATGAAAAGCGGCGCGCGGATTATCAAAGTCGATATTCCCCGTTTTGGACACCACCGTTACCTCCGCGGCGAAGTCGTACTGTCGCCGCCCGCGCGGCAGACCCAGTCGCTGGTAACGCTTTCGTCCTGGCGGCGCGAAAAAAAAACGTTCCGTTATTTCTGCTGTTCGCCCTGGTTTATCACCGAAGGGGTGATGCAGTTCGGTACGGCGGAGATATACTTTACGCGGGATAACGCCTGGGGAATTTTTGACTGGCTGCGCGAGGCCCGTCCCCGCCGCGACATTCACTACTGGGCCTGCGCCTGCGGAACCGCCTCCGGAAAACTCGTCGGTTTTAGCGCCGGTTACGGTTCGGTGGATTCCGCCGCCGGTACGGAAAACGCGTTTTTTGTTGACGGCGTGATCCATAAACTCGATCAGGTTGTCTTTCACATTCCCCCCGCCGATTGGCTTGAACAGTGGCGCTTTTCCAGCAACGACAGGCGCCTGGAAATGAGTTTTACCCCCAGCCAGGAACGGGCGGAACACAAGCGCATACTCCTCCATTCGATTAGGCGCCGCCAGGTTTTTGGCTTTTTTTCGGGCAGGGTGATTTTGGATGACGGTACGGAATTGGCCTTTTGGAACATCAGCGGCTTTGCCGAAAGGCGCAAAACAAAAAACTAGTGTTCTGTAACATCTCAAACTGTACTTTATTATGGGATTAACCACGAACCGCGCGAACAGACACGAACGGATTCATCGCGCAGGGGAAGAATTTTTAACCGCGAAGGCGAATAAGGCGAAAAACTCTTTTTTTTCGTGAGGTTCGTGGGGTTCGTGGTAAAAATATCACTCTTTCTGTTAGTGAGGTTTGTGGTAAAACAGACAACCAGTTTAATATAACCACGAACCGCGCGAACAGACACGAACGGATTCATTGCGCAGGGGAAGAATTTTTAACCGCGAAGGAGCACAAAGGCGCACAAAGAAGAGAGCTTTTCAGGCTTTATCTCTCGTGCTTTCTGATTGACCGCGCAGCGGTCTACTTTTCCGCGCCTTTGTGGTAAAATAGCTTAACAGTACTTTTAGCTGTTACATGTTACACGGTACAGGAAGGGGAATGAAGAAAAACATTACCGGTCTGCAGTATGATTCGCGCAAAATTGAGCCGGGTAATTTGTACTTTGCGCTGAACGGCCTGCACGCCGACGGGCACGCGTTTATTGCCGGCGCTCTTGAACGGGGCGCCGCCGCGGTGGTGTACGAAACGGCAATGGAAGCGTGGCCGGCCCAAAAAAACGCCGCCGATGCCGCGCATCTATTGCGGCGTTATCCGGACGCCGCCTTTTACCGCGTCAAAAACGCGCGCTTTGCCATGTCGCCTGTTTCGGCGGCCTTTTACGGTTTTCCGGCAAGGCGCCTTGCCGTGATCGGCGTTACCGGCACCGAAGGAAAAAGTACCACCGTGTATTTAATCTGGCAGCTTTTGCGCCTTGCCGGAAAACGGGCCGGTTTTATTTCGACGGTGCAGTTTTCTTTGGGCGGCGAAGCGGAACGGAACGTCGAACACCAGACCACCCCCGAAGCGATGGAAATTCACCGCAAACTCGCCGCAATGCTTGCCAATGGCTGTGAGTACGCGGTGATCGAGGCGAGTTCCCACGGCCTTTCGAAAAAAACGAACCGCCTGGGCGACGTTCCCTTTGCCGGCGGCGTCGTCACCAACGTTACCCATGAACATCTGGAATTCCACGGCGCCTGGGAACAGTACCGCAGCGACAAGGCGAACCTCTTCCGCGGTCTTGGACGCTTTGGCGTGATCAACGCCGACGATCCCAGCGCCGCCTACTTCGCGGAGGCCGCCGGATGCGGGACGGCGTTCTTCAGTACGAGCTGCGCCGAAAACGGCAAAACGCCCCCTGCCGATCTGTCGCTGCGGTCGATTGAAAGCGGCGCCGGCGGCAACCGGTATACGGCGCTTGTCCGCGCAAGCGGAAAAAGCGTCGACATAGAAGACCGCCTCCCCGGCGCTTTTAACGCCGCCAATGTTCTCGCCGCCCTGCTCGTGGTTTCGGAGTTTACCGAAAGGCCGGTCGAGGAATTGGCGGCGCTGGTTCCCCTGCTGCATCCGGTCCGTGGCCGCATGACGGCGGTGGAAAAAGGCCAGGATTTTGAAGTGCTCGTCGACTATGCCCACACGCCCTCATCTTTCGAAGCGATCTTTCCCTCGCTGCGAAAGCGTCTCGACGCGGCAGGCGGCCGCATTATCAGCCTCTTCGGTTCAGGCGGCGAACGCGACAGAAAAAAACGTCCCGAACAGGGACGCGTCGCCGCCGCTTACTCGGACATCGTGATCCTTGCCGACGAGGATCCCCGCGGAGAAGCGCCCGCGGCGATACTGGAAGAAATCGCCCTCGGCATTAACGGTAAAGTCCGGGGCGAGTCGCTTTTTCTTATTCCCGACAGGCCGCTGGCGCTGCGCAAGGCCTTCGCGCTGGCGCGATCCGGCGACCTTGTACTGCTCCTCGGCAAGGGCCACGAAAATTCGATCATCTACGGCGACAGGAGCGTGCCTTACGATGAAATCGCCGAAGCGGAAAAAGCGCTCGATGAAATGGCCAAAACGTCCGGGGCGGCGGAGTGAGCAGCTACACGGTACGGGTCGAAGCGGATTTTGCCGCGGCCCACTTTCTTGCCGATTACCACGGCAAGTGCGAAAAACTTCACGGCCATAATTATCTTGTCCGCCTGTGGGCAAAGGGCGCGGAACTTGACGGCGGGGGAATGCTCCTTGACTTCGGCCGCCTTAAGGAAGCGCTGCGCGGCGTCTGTAAAAAACTCGATCACACCAAGCTTAATGATCATCCGGCCTTTCACGATAACCCCAGCGCCGAGCGTATCGCCGCGTTCATCTTTGATGAATGCGGCAAATCCCTTGCCGTCGAAGAAGCCGCGCTGCTCCACGCGGTCGATGTTTACGAAACGCCGTCCAGTATGGCGCGCTACGAGCCTTGATTCCGTCCGTGGGGTTACAATACCAAGAGCCCATTCACTGGTTCGGGGGGAGCCTTGGGGCGGGGTATCAGGCAT
>JAITBL010000093.1 GCA_031283575.1 Treponema sp.
AGTTAATTGCCCTTACAAAACCGAACGGGGGCCATGGCGATACTGTTCTTTATGGATATCAGTATGCCCTAAAAAACGGGGCCGATTTTATTTTTCAAACAGATTCGGACGGACAGACATTACCCGGTGAATTTTGGCAATTTTGGGAAAAACGCGGCGCTTTTTCCATACTAATCGGTTGTCGTAACTGCCGGCAAGACGGAATTTCGCGCAAGTTTGTTACTAAAGTCCTGAAGACGGTTTTGTGGTGTGTTTTTGGGATAAATATAGCAGACGCGAACACCCCCTTCCGCCTTATGCGGCATAGTATACTACACAAATATATTGGAAAAGTCCCCGAACATTTTAATTTGGCAAACGTTATGCTTACCGTTTTCTTTGTTAAATTCAGGGAAAACATTTGTTTTTTACCAATTACTTTTAAGCCGCGACAGGGAGGCGTCAACTCAATCAATTTTAAAAGAATCGTTAAAATAGGGCTGCAGGCAATCAGGGATTTTTATCGCATAAAGAAAGAATTGTTCACAATGCCGGTTTCATAGGCCATACGGCCAGTCCGAAAGCCCTTGACCAAAAGCGTCTACATTTCTATACTATTATATCGATAAAATTATATCTAATATAACGGCGGAAAACGCCCCCAAAATGCCGCGTATCCGCGTACCTGCGGCTCTAGCCCGGCGGCCTCTTTTTATGCTAGGCTGAAAGCGCAATGTTCCTCAAACGTCTGGATATCTTCGGCTTTAAGTCCTTCGCGGACCGTACTCAGGTGGAATTTGCCGACGGGATTACCGCCCTCCTGGGGCCCAACGGCTGCGGCAAGTCCAATGTGGTGGACGCGGTAAAGTGGGTTCTGGGCGAACAGGCCGCCAAGACCCTGCGGGCCGAAAAAATGGAAGACGTGATCTTCAACGGAACCGAGAACCGAAAGCCCCTCAACGTGGCCGAAGTCAGCCTTATCATCGCCAACGATCAGGGACTTCTTCCCCTGGACATGAGCGAGGTGGAGATACGGCGCCGGCTTTACCGTTCGGGCGAGAGTGAATATTCGATCAACGGCGCCCCCGCCCGCCTCAAGGAAGTACGCGAACTTTTCTGGGATACCGGCGTGGGCAAGGCCGCTTATTCGGTAATGGAGCAGGGAAAGATCGACCAGATCCTTTCCAGCAAGCCCGAAGAGCGGCGTTACCTTTTTGAGGAAGCCGCGGGGATTACCCGTTACAAGGCCCGTACCGCCGAAGCGGAACGCAAACTGGAACGGACCGAAGAAAATATGCGCCAGGTCGAGGGTATTCTGGGCGAAGTGCGGCGCAGTTACGAAAGCCTTAAAAAGCAATCGGAAAAAACGTTTAAGTACCGCACACTGCGGGATGAGATTTTTAACCTTGAGCTGGATATTCAACTGCTGCGTCTCAAGCAGTTCCGTTACGACCGGCAGGGCCGCGACGAAGATTTACGCAGGCGCAGCGGCGAACGGGACGCGATCAAAACGGAGATCGACGCCCTTTCAAAATCGCTGGAAGAAAACCTTGACGCGGTAAACTCGCTGGAAGAAAAACTGGTCGAATACCAAAAAAATATTTACGGCCTTGCCGTGGAAAAGAACGCCCGCGAAAAAGAGGCCCACCTTCTTTCCGAACAAAGTTCCCAGATCAAGCTGAAACTTTCCCAGAACGAAGGGCGCGAAAAGGCGGTAACGGCCAAGATTGCGGAACTGTCCGCCGACGCCGAAACCCAGGACGCTTCGGTACAGAGCTTTCGCCGGCAGGTCGCCGGCATCGAAGCGAACATTGCCGGCTTTGAGGAAAGCATACAGCTCGCTTCATCGCGCATTGTCGAAAACGACGCGCTGGTCCGCGAAAAAGAAGGGGAAATCCGCCGCCTTGACGCGGAGCGCGCCGCGCTGGAAAAGGATCTGGAGGCGATAACCGACGACATTGTCGCCGCTTTGGACGCCGGCCTTAAAGAAGCGGGTTACTCCGCCCAGGAACGGCGGAACAGCGAGGCCGCCCTGACCGAAACGCTTTCGGCGCTCAAGGCCCTCTTTACCGGCGGGGCCCTTACCGCCGATCATTTTTCGCGGGCGGCGTCGCTCTGCGACAAAGCCCTCACCCTCTTCGAAAGCTACCGGCAAAGTACGCCCGCCTTTATCGATGAGTTTGTCGCCCCCCGGGGAATCATTACCCGCAAGCGTGAACTGGACGGAAAGATACGCGCCGCCGCGGACGGCGTCAACGCCCTGCGCGAAGAAATCGCCGGCCTCCGCCGCGACAACACCGAACTTTCAGGTAAAATCGATCAGTACCGCGCGACACTTGAAGATCTGCGGGTGAACCGCGCCAAAATGGAGACCCAGGCAAAAGCCGCCGAAGAACAGGCCCGGCTCCTGCGGCGCGAGCTTGCCGGTCAGGAAGGGCTTCGACGGCAGATCGAAGAAGAACTTTCGCAGGACAAACGGCGGCTCGGGGAACTTGGCGGCCGGATCGGTGAAACGGAAAAAGAACTTGCGGACATCGAAAAGCGCGCCCTGGAGTTTACCGCCGAACTTGAAAAACTCCAAAAAAATATCAGCGCCAAAAACGGCGACGCCGCGGGAAAACAGGAAAGCCTCAAAAAGCGCAGCGCCGATTTGGCCAAAGTGCAGGAACTGCTGGAAAAAATTCACCTGGATCTGGCCCAGACCGAAACCGAAATCAGAAACATTCAGGATAATTTTCGTGAAAGCCACTCCCGCGATTTGCTCGAATTTGAGGAGCGCATTTTTACCATTACCGCCGCGCCGCAGGAATTACGCGAAAAACTTTCCGGCGCGCGGGGCAGCCTTCGCGATTTGGGCCAGGTCAATCTTATGGCGCCGGAAGAATTTACCGAGGCAAAAGAACGCTTCGACTTTCTTTCGGCCCAGCTTGCCGATCTTGGAAAAGCCCGCGCCGATTTGGAAGCGATGACCGCGGAGATACGCGCTGAATCTTCGGAAATGTTTATTACGACCTATAACCGGATCAAAAAGAATTTTCACAATATGTTCCGCAGGCTCTTTGGCGGCGGCCGCGCCGAGCTGCGCCTGGAAGACAATAACCACGTGCTTGAAACCGGCATCGAGATTTACGCCCAGCCGCCGGGCAAAAAACTTGAGAACATCACCCTGCTCTCGGGCGGCGAAAAATCAATGACCGCCGTAGCCCTTCTCTTTGCCACCTACATGGTCAAGCCCAGCCCCTTCTGCCTGCTCGACGAAATCGACGCGGCGCTGGACGAAAACAATGTGATGCGCTTTGTTCAGCTCCTTAAGGAATTCGGCGGTACCAGCCAGTTTATCGTAATTACCCACAACAAAAAAACAGTGACCGGCGCGAAAACATTGCTCGGCGTTACCATGGAAGAACAGGGGATCACCAAGATGATCACCATACGCCTGGAACACGAAGAAAGCCCGCGGGACCAGGGCGAAATCGAAACCTTTGAGGAAGAAGAAGTCGAGCTTGAGGAAGGCCGCGAACTTCCCCTGGGCGTGGACGATCCGGCAAAAGTCACCGATTCCCAACTGCGGCCCATACGAAGCGGAGGTTGACAGATGAAAAAAAATAGTTTACACTGTACTTATGGAGAAAAATATCGAGAATATCCAAAATTCGTGGTTAACTTGGCACGGAATTTGCTCTCTCTCTCTCTCTCTCTCTCTCTCTCTCTAATACTCACCGCCATTTAAGTCATTTCCACAAAAAAAATTTGCCCACAGCTTGGCAGGACTTTTTGCCAAAGAAGTTGTGGCATATAAT
>JAITBL010000172.1 GCA_031283575.1 Treponema sp.
GCGTTCAAGTTTTTTTTGGGTGTTTATCGCCGCTGTTTTCGGCGCATACGGCGCTGTACAAACCGGTAACTCGCCTCGGATACGTGAGACGATTCCCTACATTGAATTGTATCTTGTCCTTTTGGGGATTATTGTTTCGGTCGCGTGGCTGCTGGTTAGTAAAGGCAGTAAATTCTGGCAGGAAAACTGGGAAGCCCATATCGACCGTTTGGAAGACGCCATAACGGGGCCGCTCCACAAAACGGTCTATACCAAAGGCAAAAACGCTTTTTCGGTATCAAAAATAAATGAAATGCTGGCGTGGGTGGTTATTGTCGTATGGGGTTTATTGCTTTACAATTTTTTTGCAAATTGGAATTTCATAAGAACATGGCATCAACTTGTTTATATAGTACTAGCCGCTCTTTGCATCGTTGTTTGTAATATTATAATGAGAAGAATAGGGCGATCGTCCGATGGTCAATATGAAATAGATACAGAGCAATATTCTAAGGGCGTATTTGTTGATCGAACATCAGACAATTGTGATACAGCGAAATCGGCAAATGCCAAATGAGCCTTCGCAGGAGTCTTAGCCGTTACGCCATAAACCGGTAACCGCGCCCTCCCCACTTTGTGCTTTCTGATTGACCGCGCAGCGGTCTTCCTTGTGTTCCCCCTTTGTGGTTCTATTCTTCCTCCTGGCTATTTAAATGCTACAACCTGGGAAAGCAGCCATAAATTCACTTAAGGCCGTCTTTAAGACGAAACGCCGGACAGCGCTGTCCGGCGGCGCGAAGCACTTCCGCCGACGGCAGACCCGCGCCCTTAAAGCCAAACATATCGCAGGCGCGGGGAAACGCGGGGTCCCAGGTGATACGAAAGTATGCGCACCGGAGACAGTTGATCTGCCGCGCGTTCGGCGCTTCGTTGTTTTCGGCGCGCCCGGTATATTCCGCCATACTTTTTGCAGTATATACGTTTTTGCGGGAGTATATGAAGCCGTACTGGACGCGGCCTTTGCGGGCGGTTTATATTGAGATAATGAAAGATATCGAACACATCAGGTCCAAAGGGGCCTTTATCATCGACATGGACGGCGTAATTTACCACGGAAACCAGCTCCTTCAGGGGGCCCTGGAATTTGTCCGGTGGATGGAAGAAAACAACAAGGCGTTTCTGTTCCTTACCAATTCAAGCGAACGTTCCCCCCTGGAACTGTCCCAAAAACTGGCGCGGCTGGGCATCGAGGTTGACCCCGAACACTTTTACACCAGCGCGCTGGCTACGGCGGCCTTTCTTGCCACCCAGCGGCCCGGGGGCTCGGTCTATGTTATAGGCGAACCCGGCCTTATCCAGGCCCTCTACGATCAGGGCTTTACGATGAACAACGTGAACCCCGATTACGTGGTGGTCGGCGAGGGCCGCGGCTACAGCCTTGAAGCCCTGGAACGCGCGGTCAAGCTGGTGGAATCGGGGGCGCGGCTTATTGGCACCAACCCCGACACTTCGGGCCCCATTGAAGGCGGCATTATCGTTCCCGCCTGCGGAGCGCTGGTTGCGCCCATCGAAATGGCGACCGGCAAAAAGGCTTACTTTGTGGGAAAACCCAACCCCCTCATGATGCGGCACGGCCTGCGCCGCCTCAACGCCAAGCGCGAGGAAACGGCGATTATCGGAGACCGCATGGACACCGATATTCAGGCCGGAGTGGAGTCGGAAATCGAAACCGTACTCGTGCTGTCGGGCGTTACCAAACTGGAGGAAGTCAGCTTCTATCCCTATCAGCCGCGGCACATCCTCGACGGGGTGTTTGAACTGCCGTCGTAAACGGGACGCGCCGCCTGACGCCGCGTTAGCGCGCGTACTCCACTATGCGGGTTTCGCGTATAATGGTCACCTTGATGCGCCCCGGATAACGGAGGTCGTTTTCGATTTTTTTGGCGATCTCCTTGGCCAGATCCCTGGTACGTTCGTCGCTGACCGTCTCGTTGTTCACGATAATGCGCAGTTCCCGTCCGGCCTGTATCGCGTAGGCCTTGTCGACGCCGGTAAAGCCTTCGGCAATGTTCTCCAGATTTTCCAGGCGCTTGATGTAGTTGTCGAGGGTTTCCCGCCGCGCTCCGGGCCGCGCCGCGCTGATAGCGTCGGCAATCTGCACCAGCACCGACTCTATGCAGGTGGGCTCCACATCGTTGTGGTGGCTCCCGATGGCGTTGATGATACGCGGATCTTCCCCCATTTTGCGGGCCATCTCCATGCCGATTTCGGCATGGTTCTGGTCCGAATCGCTTTCGGCGCCCTTGCCGATGTCGTGGAGCAGGGCGGCGCGCTTGGCAAGATCGCGGTTGACGCCGATTTCCGCGGCAAGAACCCCTGCAATCGTGGCGACTTCCCTGGAATGGTACAGCACGTTTTGACCGTAGCTGGTACGAAAGTAGAGCCGCCCCAGAGCGCGGATCGCGTCCTGGCTGATATTGTGAATTCCCACGTCAAAGAGAACCTTTTCGCCTTCCTCAAAGATCTTTTGGGAAGTATCCTTGCTTACCTTGGAAACCACCTCTTCGATACGGGCGGGGTGAATCCGGCCGTCAACAATGAGGCGTTCGAGACTGGTTTTGGCGATCTCGCGGCGCACCGGATCAAAACAGGAGATAACCACCGCTTCGGGCGTATCGTCGATGATGATGTCCACGCCGGTCAGCGTTTCCAGGGTACGGATATTACGGCCTTCGCGTCCGATGATCCGCCCCTTCATTTCGTCGTTGGGCAGCGTAACCGTCGTAACCGTCACGTCCCCCGTCACCTCGGTGGCGAGGCGCTGTATCGTCGTAACGAGAATATCACGCGCCTTTTTTTCGGCGGTAAGATTGGCGTCCTGTTCGATCTTGTTGATCAGCGCCTGGGCGTCATGCCTGGCGTCGTTTTCGAGATCGGCTATGATCAGGGCCTTGGCCTCGTCTACAGTAAGTCCCGAAATTCGTTCCAGTTCACTGCGGTAGCGTTCTTCCTGTTTACCGAGTTCCGATTCCCGCTCGTCCAGCTGTTTTCCCTTTTCGGCAAACTGCTGCTCAATTCGCTCTATCTGACCGGTCTTCTTTTCTAGTGTTTCTTCCTTCTGCAGTACGCGGCGTTCATAACGCTGCAGTTCTGCCCTGCGTTCCCGAGTTTCCCTCTCTTGCTGGTTCCTTTCACGGATAACTTGTTCTTTTGCTTCAAGAAGAATCTCCTTCTTTTTAGCTTCAGCTTCTTTTATCGCATCCTGTCTTATGCGTTCGGCGCGCTGCTCCGACGAGGTTAGTTGAAATCTGGCGTACAGCCATCTAATAGCCCAGCCCAAGGATAACCCGGCAAGAGGGAGGATTATATATAAAATCCACATAATAAGCCCCTTACCGTTAAAAAAATACACTTTAGAATACTACACAAAAGTAGATTATGTCAAGGATTTGACAGGGATTAGCGGGGATATTGACATTTTTCCCTTAAATTCACTTAAATCGCCCGGTATTCGGGTCCCAAAACAGGCCGTTTTGCCGGTTTTACGAATTTGCTTTACAACACCGTGATCTATGATAAACTTTGAGGGGGAATACATTACTCTTTTTGTCAAATTTACCGCCAGCGCGGTAAAAAATTGGAGGAAGCTATGAAGACTTTCAGAACTCTGGTATTGGCCTTCGTTTTTGGGGGACTTACCGCCGTGGTGACGCAGGGCTTTTTTACGCTCTGGGTCTCGCTCATTGGGCCGTCGATCTACGCAACCCTGCTGGCCCTGATTTGCCTGGGGGTGGCCGGCGCCCTGTTGATCATCCTGGGGATTTTTCCCAAACTGGAGGAACTGTCCGGTTTTGGGGTGGGATTTTCCTTTGGGGGTTTTGCCGCGGCGGTGGCCGGAATCTATGCCGGAACCAAAAGCAAAACCGGCAGCGATTCCGAGGCGCTTAAAGCGGCCGTCGGAGTGGTGATTTTTGTGATCGGAACGGGGGTGGTCCTTTCCTTCATTGTCGCCGCGATTTCGCTCTTTGCGAAAAAAGGAGGCCTGTGATGTATTTGAACGCGTTTTTACTGGGCGGACTGATATGTCTCTTTTTCCAGGTTCTGGCGAGCGTTATAAAGCTTGATCCGCCCCGCCTGCTGATTTTTGGTTTTGTGTTGGGAGCGATTCTGACCCCTGTAGGCATAAGCGGCGCCCTGGCCGGTTTCGGCGGCATGGGAATTGACAGCATGGTACTCGGCGCCGGCGCCGCGGTCGAAAGTACCGCCGAAGCCCTGATCAGCGGCGCGGCGATTCTCCCCTTCTTCCTTGTCATCGGGGTGTTTGTGGCGCTTTCAATAATCGGAATCATAGGCGGAAAGATCGCGAGCGGCAGGAAATGACCGCCGCCTACCGGTAAAGCCGCGTGGCCATAGTACGTATCCTTATGCTGGGCGATGTCGTCGGCGGCGCGGGCCTTGAGGCGCTTGAGGCGAAGCTGCCCCCGCTCAAGGCCGAAGCGGCGGCGGATTTAACCGTCATAAACGGCGAGAACGCCGCCGCCGGCTTTGGCATAAGCGGGGAAACCCTCGACCGCATGCTTGCCGCCGGCGCAGACGTGGTTACCAGCGGTAACCACGTCTGGGAAAAGCGCGACTTTTGGCCCGTACTTGACGGCGGCAAGAGCGTTTTGCGGCCGGCCAATTACAGCGTACCCGAGCCGTTTCCCGCCGCTTCCCCTGAGGGGCTTTCGCTTGGCGATCCCCTCCCGGGCCGGCTCTGGCTAAAAAAAAACCTCGCCGGCGTTTCCTGCTTTGTGATCAACCTTCAGGGCCGTGAAATGATGAGTCCCATTGGCTGCCCCTTTCGCTGTTTCGACCGGCTCTATGCCGAAATCGCCGAAGCCGGCGCGCCTCCCCTTGTTCTTGTGGATTTTCACGCCGAATCTACCGAAGAAAAAGAAGCCCTCGCCTATTATGTGGACGGCCGCGCCTCGCTTATTGCCGGTACCCACACCCACGTTCAAACCGCCGACGAGCGCATACTCCCCCGCGGTACGGCCTACATCACCGACCTTGGCATGACGGGCGCCCAAAACGGCGTCATCGGCATGGACGCGCGGATCTGCCTTGACCGCGTCCGTACCCAGGTCGCCTACCGTATGCAATGCGCCGTGCCGGAAGGCCCCGCCGACCTCGCCCTTCAGGGCGTGGCGGTGGAACTTGACACGGAGACGGGAAAAGCCGTTTCAATACGGCGTATCCGCGGATAATACGCCCTACGGCAAAAATGACCGCGCGATGGCGTCGGCGGGATCCAGTTCCAGCACGGTACGGAAGAAGGCCTCGGCCTCGGCGTCTTTTCCTTCTTTGAGGGCAAGAATGCCCATGTTGCTGATTATTTTTACGTCGTCCGGATTTTCGCCGAGGGCTTTTTCCAGATTGCGGCGGGATTCTTCGTAGTCGCCCAGTTCCATGCGGCAGATCGCCAGTTCATTGCGGGCGTCGCCGTTGTCGCAGCCGAACTCGATGGCTTTTTCAAAACAGGCCGCGCCGTTTTCCCAACGGCCCAGGCGCCGCAGTCCCCAGCCAAGAAGAAACCATCCCCTGCCCGCGCGCGGGTAGCGTTCAAGAAAAGCCCGCGCCCTGGACAGGCCTTCTTCTTCCCTTCCCGCGTTAACCAGATCCAGAGCTTCGCGAAAGTCATCGTCGTCAAGGCCGCTGCCGCGTATTTCCCGCAAAAGCGCTTCGGCCTGATTTTTTTTCTCGTCATCCGCTTCCGGCTCTTCTTCGGCGTTAACGGCGTCCGCCATGTCGAGAAATGATTCAAGGCAGAAGAGGGCGCGGCGGTACTTGTTCCGGCGGTAATAAAACAGTCCCGCGTAAAATAAAATATCCCGTTCCACCGAACCCGGAAATTCGGAATCTTCGGCAACGGCAAGGGCCGCTTCCCATGCCGCGCCGGCGTCTTCGCCGTCAGGGAAAATCGCCTCGGATACCAGGGCCTTGTTTAAAAGGATAAGGGGATGATCCGGCGCAAGGCCGTCAAGGAGCGAAAAAATTTCCAGCGCGCTTTGATGGTCGCCGTTGCGGGATTTAAGAATGGCCGCTTCGTTTAATTCGCCAAGGAGATTTGGTTTAAGCGCGCCGATAATTTGACGGTAATATTCACTGTGTTTTCCTTCGGGCTGACGCGCCAAATCACGGAGCATCCCCGAGAGAATCATTTCCTCGCTTAAATCGCGGGGATCGAATTCCGGCTTTTCCGCGGGCAATTCCACCGGCAGGGGAATCGAGACGTCAAGGCCGCCAAATTTCCGCGCGAGCTTTTCGCTGATCGTGATATAAACGAGTCTGCCTTTTTCCATGTCAGGAAACCGCCTCGGTGGAAAATTCCGCTTTTGCCTCTGAATCGGCGTTCGCGTTCGCGTCGCCCGCGGCAGTTCCGGTTTTTTCGAAACGCGCTGTCAAACCGCTCAGATAATCATTAAGACGTATCTTGTAACCCATGGGAACCTCGGTAAACAGGGCGGCCAGGGCGACAAGTTCCTTGCGGCCCTCAACGGCTTCGGAACGGATAAAGCTTCCCTTTAGTATAAAACTTTCGCGGGGATCGTCAAAATCAACGCGCAGTCCTATTTCGCGGTCTACCAGAAATTTCGCCACTCCCATCATGATAAGTTTTGAGCCGGAAAATGAAATGTCCCGCAGAATACAGCGGCGGGGCACGCCCTGGATAAAGACGGCGGTTTCCTTGGCAAGAAGGTTCATCTTGCGGATCACGTCGGGGGTCAGGATCACCCGTTCGTCCCGCCGCTTGGCGGAAGCCACATTGGCGTCAAGCATCGTACCCATGATCTCGATCAGATCGTCGGGCGGCCGCTGGGTAAACGCAATGCTGAACAGGGCTATGTCCTTTGAATCGCCGTAGGGACTGTAACCCGCGACGCGGGCGGCGACAAAAAAGGCGACCGGCGTCTCCGAGTCGCGCTTTTTAAAGGAAAAGCGCAGGCTTACCGAATTGTTGGCCTGCTGCAGTTTTTCGAGCAGTCCCGATTTAACATTGGAAGCAACCTTTGCGCCCTGGAAAGAACTTGAATAGATTACACAGGGCCAAAAATCGCTGCCGCTTTTAAGAAAGACCTGCTGGGTTATCAGGCCGGTTACATGGATAATTTCTTTTGAATAAGTTACATTGATGGCTTTATACCGCTCGTAATAGGTGGTAATTTTTTGGCTGGTTATAACGCTCATTCGCTTTTTATTATAAACGGCTTTGCAAGCCAAGTCAATTAAGACTATAGTTAAGCCGGATACATGAAAGCAAAAAAAACAAGCCTTAAAGATATGTTTTCGGACCGTTTTTCCGGCGTCTGGAAACTGCTTTCGGAAACAACGAGGTTTTTAAGCCGGACTCCGGTTTTTCATCATTATGAAGAAGATCTGCGCCACTGGAGACATGAACTGCAAACAAGCGGACAAAGCGCCCTGGTCTCAAAGCGGGTAAGGGCCGAAATTACCGATCTGAGGAAATCCCTCCGCGGCCAGGGTTACGATCTGAGCCTTGCCGCGCAACAGCTCGTTATCGACGGATTCCGCAACGACGCCTCTCTTGTGGACGGGTTTAGACGGGTGGTGATTTTTTTTGCCGATGACAATATTTACTGGCTTGCCGGAGACGACAACCACATCACGCTTTCGGAAATGCTTGACCGGCAGATGGAGAACCTGTCCCGGCACAGCCTGCAGATACGGAGTAAACACTACCTCTGGTTCAAGCGGCGCGGGAATGATCTTGTCCTTTCGGGATCCGATACGGAAGACAAAGAAGAATTCGAACGGCTCAAGGCTATGGGCGAAGCGAACAGCCTGGTGATTCTGTCAAAACTCAAGGGGCTTAAATGAGCCTCCGGAATTCACGCCTGACAAGCTTGAATCTATGGGGTATACTGGCAGTATGAAGCGAATGGAAAAACGCGCGCTATGGTCCGCGCCGCTTGTCGTGTTCGTTCTTGCCTGTTCCGCTTCGCCTCGGGCGGTTGAGGATTACAGCAAAACAACAGAAAAACCGTCGGGGCTTTTTTTCCGGTATGAAGAAGTTCCCGATCTTTCCGTTCCTTCCGAAGTGGGGCTGCTGGACGGCGATAATTCTCTGCGCGATACCCTGCGCGCCATTTTTGCCGAAGCGTACGCCGAGGCCCTGCTGCGGGGCCTGCCGATGACGGGTGTACTGGGGAGCGATCGCGTACATCAATGGCCTTCCGCGTCTCCCGCCGCCTGGAGCCAGAATTTTGCCAGCAGTGATGAAACACCGAACATCTGGGGCCTTCCAGGTTTTGTGCTGGCCCTTTCCGATCTGGAAAACCCCTCCGCCGCGTATCTGGTTTCGGGGGAACTTCTTGGCGCCTACGGAAAAAGCGCCGGCCATAACGGGGAAAACGGCGCGGCGGGTTACGGCGTTCCCCGCGAAAGCGGCCGCTTTGAGGACGGCGCGGCGGCGCAGTATTTTTCGCGGGGAACGATTCGTACCGGCCGTTCCGGCAGCGCCTTTATTCCCGCGTCCCCCTTCGAAACGGCCGAAGATGAATTCACCGGCCGCGATGTCAGCGCCGAAGTTGGCGTACTGTTTGCGAATCATTGCGAGGCGGTCTTCGCGCTCAGGACATGGTATGGCGACGGCCCCATTGAACGCGTTGTGTTTGCGCGTCCCTGGATTATCGCCGGCGCCGTTCCCTATGAGATAAGCGGCCTTTACCTTAAAACCTGTAACGGCGGAAAGGACGCTTTTGTTCTGCTTGAGCAGTCCTCTTCCCAAACGATAAAACTTCCCGTAAGGGTGCGGCATATAAGCGCGCCCATTCTTAACGCGCTCATCCACTCGTCAACGCCAATTCCCGGAATTAAAAGGGAAAGCCCGCTGGGCCATGGGGGCGCTTCTTCCTACGCGCGCGCCCTTATCGGCGGCTTTGCTGTTTACGGCCTGCCCCTCAGCGATATGGTTCCGCTGCGCGCAACGGAGACGAGGCAAAACGAAGCGGAAGGCGCGGAACTGCCGGTAAATGCGGGCGGGGAAACGCCGGCCCTGTTTCAGGCGGCCCAGCGTTTTTCGCGGGGATGGATCATTGCCGAAGTTCGGCCGGAGCGGCTTTCCGAAGCGGAAGGCCCGCTTGAGCCGCCGCGCTCTGCCGGGCCGCTTCCGGTAATTGAAGCCGCTCCCGTGTCCGGGGCGCAGACGTCTGAGCGGCCGCTTCCCGGGACGGAAGTGCCGGGTTCTCTCGAGCCGGAACCGGATCCGCCGGAGCCGGTTCCGCCGGAACCAGTGGATCCCTGGGCTGTTCCCTAAAATCGAAGAGCCGTTCAAGTATCGTTTCAATTTTTTCGGCATAGCGGGTGTCCGCCGCCCAGGTTCCCGAAAGCCCGCCGGTTGACGGCGCGCTGCCTTTGCGCACCCAGTGGTAACGGGGATCGACCAATTCACCTTTGAGCGGCTCGGCGCTGGCGTAAGCCTTGAGGTGCTGAATGTGGGCCCGCACGCCTATTCTTGGTTCAGGGAACGATTCGCCGGGGATTCCTTCGCCAAGGGAACCAAGACCGCAGAAGTTATTCATCTCCGGCGTCACCAAACCGCCAAAACGCAAAAAACCTGTTTCCAGACACATCTGGGCAAAGGCGACATCGTGATTGATTCCTTCGGCTTCGGCTTCTTCAATATAGTAAGCGGCCAGGGCAAGGACGTATTCCTGATCCGCCGACGTGTTCGCGCTGAGCAAAAAAGCGGCAAGTGTTTCCGCGCGCCCTGAACCTTTGCCCAAAAGGGGAGTGCCGGTGAACGGCGCTTCGAACACGGCCGCGCTTTCGGACGGCCGCTTTTCCGCGGCAGGGGGAAGATCCGGCGCGGAAAAGCCGGCCGCGGATTCACCTTCGATTGAACGCGCCGGCTCCGCGGCCTCCGCTTCTTCTTTATGCGGTACGCTTTCCGCCGCGCTTTCCGTACGGGTCCCTTCGTTCCGGGACCTTCTGCCGAAAAAGGGGCTCCGCGCGAAGAGGGCGTTCGAAACAAAGAAAAGAAGCAGCAGCGGCGGGAAAAGACGCATTAATCGCATTAATCACAATATCGGCCGGCCTTTGACACTACTTGAAACCTCCTTCCTGTTACCGAAGAAGCGCGCGGGCGGACGTCATTTCCGCCCGGGCGAAGGTCTCATACGGTCTTCGCGGGCGGATTACGGGTCTTCGATTAAAGACGCCCCGCCGGATTTTAACAATCCCTCCTGGCTGTAACTGAAATAACCGTCGCCCGAAAAGATGATGTGATCGAGAAAGTTGAGCCCAAGGATATCGGCGGCTTTTTTTAAGCGCCAGGTGATGTCGTTGTCTTCGCCCGAAGGCTTGAGCCTTCCCGAAGGATGATTGTGGGCTACGCTGATGGCGCTGGCGCGGTCCTGCAGGGGGTCCGAAAAAACTTCGCGGGGATGAACAATGGTGCGGTTCACCAGTCCTACGGTTACCACCCGCACGGCGAGCACTTCGTGGGCGCCGTTGAGCGATACCGAGATGAACCGCTCCTGTTTGCGATCGGCATAATGCCGCACCAGGGCGTAAATGTCTTCGGGGCCCTGGACTTTTATTTCACCCTGCTCGAAACGGCGCCTGCCGAACTCAAGCATGGCTACTATCGCGCACGCCTTGGTTTGGCCCAGGCCGCCGATGCCCATAAGATCCTTGACGGAAGGTATACCCTTGCAGCGGTCCAGTTTTTCAAGGATTTCCCCCGCCAGCGAAAATACGTTTTTTCCCCGTATGCCCGTGTTGAGCAGGATCGAAAGCAGCTCGCGATCCGAAAGCGCCTGCCGCCCTTCGCGAAACAGCCGTTCGCGGGGCCGGTTTTCGACGGGAAGCCCTTCTGGTCTGGGGGCGTTTTCCCTGACTTCGCCGTATTGCCGGTATTCATGTTTGTCTGTCATACCCCTCTTGATGGATCGGCCGTTCACGGCGCTTGAGGTTTCCCGCGGGTTTTTTCGAAATGTTATCAAGCCGCTTTCCGGAATTGGGCCGGCAGAATATTGCTTTGTGAAGGTAACCCCGCCGCCCCGCGGCGGGAAGAGTCATTCACCCAATACCCGCACATGAATTTTCCTGACGCGGGGACCGTCGTATTCGTTAAACCAAATCCCCTGCCAGGTTCCCAGCAGTACACGTCCGCCGCTTACAATGGCGGTGAGTGAAGGGCCTACGAGGCTTGTTTTGGTGTGGGCGGCCGAGTTTCCCTCGCCGTGAAGAAATTCGCGGCGGTCCGGCGATATGGCGCCCAGAGCAAGGGCGACATCGTGCGGTACATCGGGATCGGCGTTTTCGTTGATCGTTACCGCCGCCGTGGTGTGGGGAACAAAAATCACGCAGATCCCTTCCTGTACCCCCGAAGCGGCTACAATACGCTGGACCTCGGCGCTGATGTTGATCCAGCTGTCACGGCCCGGACTTTTGACGGTAAAGGACGCGAGCTTGGTCATAATTCCCCGCCAAAGACCGGCGTTTCGCACAGGACA
>JAITBL010000199.1 GCA_031283575.1 Treponema sp.
ACTGTGCGCTAACGCGCACGGTTTTGAAACAGGCTCTTGCAGTTTCTCAGGCTTTCAGCCTTGCAAAACTGCTAATTTTAAGGTTGCTGTCCCAAAACTGAAGTTTTGGAACAGCCTCCATTATCCGTATCGCGGGGGTGCACCGGTTTCGACTGGTACGGTTCGGGGTATGGGCTGCAGGTGGAGTGCCGAGCTCCTGATTCGGCAAAACAATTAACTGCCGATAACGACAGTTTCGACTACGCCCTCGCGGCGTAATTGACGTGGACCCGTCCCGCCGCTTTGAGGGACGGAATCCGCGACGCAATCAAGGCTGGCTGTGTTTTCGTTTCCGGAGGAAACGCGGCGAGAACACCCGGGATACGGAGGGGCCGCGCGCTGTCCAGCCAAGCCTCTCCCGACAATATAATAGACGGCTAAACCTGTAGACGCCCTTATTTCGCGTATCAGGACGCGGGTTCAATTCCCGCCACCTCCAAAAAATGGGAAAACCGCGTACAAAAGCTTGTTATTTCGGCCGAGTGGGAGTACCATGGTGTTATCATTATGCCTTGCAAAACCGCGCCGTCCACAGGAAGTCTTCCGGAACATGAGGCCGCTCTTGTCGAAGAAGCCCTTGCCTGGCTGGACGCGGAACACCGGCAGGAAGCCGAACTCGTCCGGCGGCGCTTTGACTGCCTCGTTTCCTTTTCCGCCTCGCTCAGCCTCTTTCCGTCCATTCGCGAGCACCAGTTCCCTGGAATAAGCCGTAACGCGCGGCAGCTTGTTACGGCCCTTGCCGACATGGCGCCGTATTCGTATTTGCTCCACGTTCCCGCGCGTATTCACGCCATGCGCAGTTTTTTGGTAACCAAGTTCCACACCTTTTCCTTCCTTTCCAAAACGCTCCCCGAAAGCGCCGGTTTTTTTGAGCGGATCCGTTCCGTCGTGTATACCACGCTCTTTACGATTATGTCCGAGGACGTGTACTTTTCCTGCCTGGACGAGCCTTCATTCCCCTCCGGCATAAAAGCGCGTCTTGCCGACGACCTTATCTCGCTGTGGGATTCGGGGACCGAACTGGCGCTTGTTAAACACTTTCCCGCCCTCGAAGCCCTGTGGAAGGCGCGGAACGAAAGCCCGCCGAGTTTCGGCACGATGGACGGCAACAGTGAAATTTTGCGCATCTCCATTGATCAGGACGAAGCCTGGCGGGATTTTCTTACCGCCAATGATACCGACGAGGAAACCCGCAGGGCTCTGGAAGAATTTCTTTTCGGCCTTACCTACGAGGAATTGCTGGCGGTGCGCCAGCGGCTTTACCGCTTTGGCATTCACGCTGTTGACTTTAACGAAATCAGAAGCTATCTGGGGAGCAGGCCCAAATACCCCGTAATGATGACTTCCGATCCCCGCGCCATCTACGACTTTTATATGGAACGAAAAGAAGCCGCGCGCATGCGCAAGCGGGAAAAGCGGCGCGGCCCCCACAAAACGCTGGAAGAAATTTACCTGAAGTATCGCATGGGTTAGGCCGAAAGCCGGTTTTCGGCAGTCCGCGGTTTAATTTCTTTGCCGCGCGCTGTTCAAGTTCCTGTTGAAGCGCTTACTGTTTTTCGTATTCCTGGATTTCGTTGCTGACATACTCAAGCCTGATGCCCGCCTGCGAAAACATCGCCTCGGAATCGGCGGCGTCATGGTAGCGCCGCCGGGCGACCACCCGGACTATGCCGCAGTTGATGATCAGCATGGCGCAGGTACGGCAGGGGGTCATGCGGCAGTAGAGGGTCGCGCCCTCAATGGCGATGCCGCGCTTGGCCGCCTGGCAGATGGCGTTCTGTTCGGCGTGAACGGTCCTGACGCAGTGCGTGGTAACGCTGCCGTCTTCGTGCACCATCCGCTTGAGCTGATGCCCCGCTTCGTCGCAGTGCGGCAGCCCCGCCGGAGCGCCTACATAGCCGGTAACCAGTATCTGGTTATTTTTGGCGATAACGCAGCCCGAACGGCCGCGGTCGCAGGTAGCCCGCTTGGCAATGGCTTCGCAGACTTCCATAAAGTATTCATCCCAGCTTGGCCTCAGATATTCCCGCGTTTGACCGCTCGCTTCCATATACTCCTCGAATTTACGCGGCTTTCTGCCGCGGATGTAAAACCGGAAGGAACGCGCAACGTTCTATATGCGTTCCGCAACTATTGTAGCATCTAAACCCGTATTGTACAGTAGACACTTGATCGGATGAACAGGAGCGGCGTGTGGCGTTTGAGATAGAACTTAAAGCCTGGGTTGATGAACCGGAGAAGGTGAAGGCGGCGCTTTCGGAACTCGGCGTATACCGCGGTGAATACCGCAAGGACGACGCGTACTGGTACGGCGCGGCGCTGCCGAAGCCGGGACTGCGCGTGAGGCGCGAGGAGCGTGTTTCCCCGTCGGGCGAAAAAAGCGCCGCCGTGCTGGCGGCCTTCAAAACCAAAGAACGGCGCGGCGGCATTGAAGTAAACGACGAAAAAGAATTCGAAGTGTCCGGCGCCGCCGTGTTTGAGGAACTGCTCGCGCGGCTGGGGCTTGCCGCCGGAAACCGTAAAACCAAGCGGGGCCGCCTCTGGGACTGCGGCGGCATAACGGCGGAACTTTCCGATGTGGACGGCCTGGGCTGTTTTGTGGAACTCGAAATTATCGCCTGCGACTGCGATACGGAGACAGTTGCCGGGGCGAGGACGCGGCTGCTGGAGCTGCTCGCGCGTACCGGCGTGGGCGAAGACAAAATCGAGGCGCGCTACTACACGGAACTGCTGGCGGATTTGCCCCGGCGGCGGTAAAGCGAAGCGTAAAAAACAGCCTGTCTGTGCCGGCCGGAAATGCGGCGTATTGACTAAATCAGCGGCAAAAGTGTATTCTTGGGTCAATACGTTTTAAGGACGAGCATGTATGTACGCTTTAGTGGAATTTAAGGGCCGTCAGTACAAGGCCGAAAAGGGCGCCCTGCTCAGGGTTGACAAGGTTGACGCCGAACCCGGCTCAAAGCTGGATATTGATTCGGTGCTGCTCCTCTCCAAAGGGGATGCGGACGTGGCTGTGGGGACCCCCTATGTAGCGGGCGTTAAGGTAAGCGCCGTGGTAGAGGGCCATGAAAAGGGCAAGAAAATCATCGTTTTCAAGTACAAACCCAAAAAGGACTACCGGCGCAAGCAGGGCCACCGCCAACAGTACTCGATTCTCAAAATCGAAGATATTGCCGGGGCGTAAAAGCTGATAGAAATAGCCGCGGCTGTGGACGAAGACGGGCTTCTTGCAAGCTGCGTTATTTCGGGCCATGCCGAAGCGGGGCCCAGGGGCGGCGATATTGTCTGCGCGGCCGTTTCGGTTCTTTCCCGAACGGCCCTGCGGACCCTGTCCGCGCGTGAAGGTCTGGCGGTACGGGGCGAGGCTCCCGGGCGGGGCGAATTCCGGCTGGAAACAGGTCCGGCGGCCGGTCCCGCCGACCGCGCTTTTTTGGCCGCCGCGGGGACCTTTCTGCTGGAAGGGCTCCGGTCGGTGGCGGCGGAGTATCCGCGGAACTGTAAAATGACTGTTAAAACGGAACGGAGGAACTAATATGGCTCGGAAAAGAGGCGGCAGCGGCGCAAAAAACGGACGTGATTCCAATCCCCAACATCTTGGGGTCAAGGCCTCCGGCGGCTCCGCGGTCAAAGCCGGCGCGGTTATCGTGCGCCAGCGTGGTACGAAAATCCACCCGGGGAGCAATGTCGGCTGCGGCGGGGACTATACCCTTTTTGCCCTGACCGGCGGGACCGTCTCCTTTACCCAGCGGCGGGGACGTAAACTCGCTTCGGTCCTGACAACCTAGCCCATTCTCCTGCCGCAAGGCCGGTACGGGCAAATATCTTCCCATGGAAAAATTCGCGGATGAGGCGGTGATCGAAGTTGCTTCCGGAAACGGGGGCAACGGCTGTGTCGCCTTCCGGCGGGAAAAGTACGTTCCCAAAGGCGGCCCCTCGGGGGGCGACGGCGGCAGGGGAGGGGACGTGATCTTCTGCGTCCGCCGCAACCTCCGCACCCTTTCGCATCTTCGCTACAAACACAGTTTCAAGGCGGAAAACGGCCGCGACGGCGAAGGCCGCCAGCGTAACGGCAAAGACGGCGCCGACGTGGTCATCCCCCTGCCGCCCGGAACGGTGCTCAGCGACGCCGATTCGGGCCTTACGATTCACGACTTTGGCGCGAAAACGCCCGGCGCCGTTTTGCGGGGCCATCCCAACGAAAGCGGGCGCTGGCTCTTCCTCAAAGGAGGCAGCGGCGGCTGGGGCAATGTTCACTTCAAGTCTTCGGTCAACCAGGCGCCCCGCAAAGCCCTGCCGGGGAAAGCGGGGGAAAGCCGCCGCCTTAAGGCGGAACTGCGGGTCATCGCCGACATAGGCCTCGTCGGTTTTCCCAACGCGGGCAAATCTTCGCTTCTCGACAGCTTTACCAACGCGCGGCCCAAAATCGCCCCCTATCCCTTTACGACAAAAATTCCCAATCTTGGGGTTCTGACGCTTGGTTCGGGCCGTATCGAAGAAGACGGCCGCGACATCATCATCGCCGATATTCCGGGCCTCATCGAAGGGGCCTCGGAGGGCGCCGGTCTGGGGATTCAGTTCCTCAAACACATTTCGCGCGCGGCGGCCCTGGTTTTTCTTGTCGATCTTTCGGAAGAAAATTTCCCCGAAGCCTTCGATATACTTTACAGGGAACTCGAACATTTTTCCCCCGAACTTACGGCAAAAAAGCGGCTTGTCGCCGGTTCCAAACTCGACCTTGAGGGCGCCGCTGAAGCGCTGGAACAACTGCGCGCGCGGTATCCGGACGAAACCGTCCTCGGTATCTCGGTGTTTTCGGGAGCGGGCCTTCGGGAACTGAGCGCGGAAATCAGCCGTCTGGTAAGTGAGTCCGACAAACAAAGCGCGGACGAATCCGTAGACGAATCCGCAATTGAATCCGTAGACGAATCCGTAATCGATCAACAAGTGATTATGGAGGCGGAGTGAGACTTGCCATACTGGGGGGCAGCTTTAACCCCGTTCATTTGGGCCACCTCCATCTGGCCGATTCGGTTTTAAGCGCCTTTGACTATGACCGCCTGATCCTGATTCCCGCCCACATTTCGCCCTTCAAGCGGCGCGGAGAGTACGGCGCGGCGAATGCCGGCCCGCAGGACCGGCTCGACATGCTCCTTGCCTCGATCCCCGCCGATCCACGATTTTCCGTGGACGACATGGAACTGAAGCGGCGGGGAGTCTCGTACACCGCCGATACGGTTAACGCGGTGATCGACAAGTACCGGCCCCGCGGCAAACCGGCCCTGATACTGGGCGACGATCTTGCGGCGGATTTTTACCGCTGGAAAAACGCCGAAGAAATCGCGGCAAAGACCGACATCATTCTTGCCCGCCGCGTCGATCCCCGTCCGGCGTTTGAGTTTCCCTTTCCCCACAAAATCCTCAACAACGACATGATGGCGGTTTCCTCGCAAAAGATACGCGAATACGCCGCCTCGGACGGTCCCTGGCGCTATCTGGTGCCGGCGGGGGCCCGCGTCATCATTGAGGAACGGGGGCTTTACGGAAAGGCCGCGTCTTCCGTTTCCGCGGAACTTACGGCCGCCGTCGAGGAGGCGGCGCGGAAGACGCTTGCCGCGGAGCGTTTTCTTCACTCGCGCTCGACGGCCCTGACGGCCCGCGATCTGGCCCTGCGTTTCGGCCTTAATCCCGCCGAAGCCTACCTCGCCGGCATTGCCCATGATCTGGGAAAATCCCTCAATAAAAAAAGGATGCTCGCCCTGGCCGAAAAAGACGGCAGGCCGGTTTCGGCCCTGGAAAGGAAAAAACCCGGCCTTCTCCACGGAAGGGCCGCGGCGGTCTTGCTGCAAGGGCGTTTCAAATTGCATAATAAACGGGTGCTGGAAGCGGTGGCGCTGCATACTTCCGGCGCGGCGGACATGGGGCCGCTGGCAATGGTCGTCTACATCGCCGACAAGATAGAGTTTTCGCGGGAAGCGGTTAATCCCGCGCTCCGCGAAATGGCCGGGAAGGCCCCGCGGCCCGGTGAAAAGGCCCTGTCTTCGCTGCTGCTGGCGGTGCTGGAAGATAACGCCGCGTACCTTGCCGAAAACAAACTGGAACTGCTGCCGGCGACGGCGGAATTGCTGCAAAAACTGCGAAAGGAGCTGACTTGAAACGGGGGGCCAGGGCGGACGCGAGTGTTTTTCTCATCCTTTTGATCGTCCTTCTTGCCGTGGGCGCGGTTTTCTTTGCCCTGAACATGCTTCGTTCCGATCCCATCACCGGCGAGGAAGTGATCAACATACTCTTCGTACTGGAAGGGGCCGATCAAAAACCGCTGGGCGCCTATGTGCTCATGTTTTCGCCGATGAATAACCGCGCCGCGGCCATCTCTATCCCCGGCGACGTGGGGATGATCCTTAAAACCACCAACACGGTTGACCGCATTGATTCGGTTTACCGGCCGGGCAGCGCCGAGAATTTTAAGACCGAGGTCGAAACCCTGCTGGAGCTTTCGGTGCGGTATACCGTCGTGTTTGAGGAGGAGCGGCTTTCCCGCATTGTCGATGTCATCGGCGGGGTGGAGCTTTTTATTCCGTCGTCAATCGAAATCTACGGGGAAGAGCCGGTGCTTTTTTCTTCGGGGAATACGGTGCTCGACGGCGACAAGGCCCTGCAGTACATTCAGTTTACCCTGGACGAAGAGGAAGGAAACGAGGCGATGCTCCGGCGCGGGAGTTTTTTCCTGGGACTGCTGAGGAGCCTGGGCGAAAAAAACGCCCTCTTCAGGGATTCCTCTCTGGCGCGGTATTTTTACCCCCAGCTTAAAACCAACATGAACGGACTTACCCGCCGCCGGCTCTTTAACGCCCTCGCCATGCTCGACATTGACCGCATCGGCATACAGACCGTGGCGGGAAATTACCGCGAGGTCTCCGGCCAGGATCTGCTTATGCCCTATTACGACGCTACGGTGATCAAGGATGTAGCCCGCCAGGCCCAGCGCAGCCTTTCCCAAAAAACCGGCGGCAACCTCGTCGAGCGGGTTTTTACCGTGGAGATACTGAACGGAACGGCGATTACGGGGCTTGCTTCCCGCACTTCGGAACTGATCCGTGGTTTCCGCTATGACGTGATCGCCACGGGAAACGCCGACCGTAATGATTACGAGCAGACGGAAGTTATCGACCGTACCGGCCTTGACGAAGTGGCCAAGGCCTTTGCCGACATTATCCGCTGCGGCAACATCCGCTTTGAATCGAAGATCGAGGACGACCTTTTGGCGGCCGCCCCGGGGGGAAACGAGATCAAGGCCGATTTTACCCTGATTATTGGAAGGGATTTTAATGGACGGGTTGTCACCGGAAATTGAGCAGGTCCGCGCGATCTGCCGCCTGCTGGAGGATCACCGCGCGTCGGACGTTAAAGCCCTCGATCTGCGGCCCCTTCATTCGTGGACCGATTTTTTTGTGATCGCCACCGTGTCAAGCGGAACCCATCTGTCCGGTTTGCTCCGCCATATCAGGGACTATGCCGCGGAGCAGGGTTTTGCCGTTTTTCGCGGCGGGGGACGGGCGGCCGATGATTCCTGGACTCCGGTCGATCTGGGTACGGCGGTGGTACATCTGATGAACGGGAGCGCGCGGGAATTTTATGAACTGGAAGAATTGTGGAATAGCGCCGCGGTTTTGTACCCCTGACCGCCGCCTGGGACGCCGCGGACGGGCCTCCCTGTCCGCGGGCTATTCGTCAAAATCATCATCATACTCGACGTCTTCTTCGTAGTTGTAGTCGTCCTCATCTTCGTCAAAGTCGTCGTCTTCATCGTCATCGTCAAAGTCATCGTCGAAATCATCGTCAAAATCATCGTCCATGTCGTCAAAGTCGTCGTCTTCAATATCCTCGTCATCATCCTCATCGCCAAGGATAAAGGTTTTTTTGAGGGGAACCCCGGACCCCGGCGGAGGATACCGGTACTCAATTTCAGCGTCAATCATATCAATCTCCATACTCCATAAGCGTTAAATCTTCGATTAAACACATCGTAATAAACACGTCGGCCGTTTCGCGGCTTTCGCTTTTTTTGGCGTCCGAAGGCCAAATACTCCCCGCTCCGGCGTTTGTACCGGCGCCACGCGCATTTAAACCTTCCCTTTGAACATAAGGGAGTAATTCAAGTTCTGTCAAGCCTTGATCTTGATCGTCGTAAAAATTTAAGAAAAAATAAGGGATATGCGTCGCCAGGCCTTGACGATCCGCGCCTCTTGCAAAATCAACCTGCATCTGCGAATTTTGGACAGGAGAGAGGACGGATTCCACCCGATTGAAAGTGTTTTTATCCCCCTTGATTTTGGCGATACGCTCAGCGCGGCCCTTTCCGCGGGCGGCCGGAACAGCTTGTCGATGGAAGCCGAAGGCCCCTTTGAGGAACTGGCCCGTCAAAACCCCGGCCTTGCCGCGATTCCCCCCGCGGAAAACCTTGTTTTTCTGGCGGCCGAACTTTTTCGCGCCAGAACCGGCTTTGAAAGCGGCTTTGAAATGAAGCTGATCAAGCGGGTTCCCGCCGCTTCGGGCCTGGGAGGGGGATCTTCCGACGCCGCTTTCGCCCTCAAGGCCCTTAATATTCTGGCGGGGCGGCCGCTCGACCCCGAAGCGCTCTTTGGCCTTGCCGCGGCTCTGGGAAGCGACGTTCCTTTTTTTCTGGATGAAAAGCCCGCCTGGGTCAGCGGCCGCGGGGAAATGATCGAGGCCCTGCCGGCCCTGCCCGCCCTCGGGGCGCTTCTTGTCTTTCCGGGGTTTTTCAGCAATACCGCGGCCGCCTACCGGCTTTTGGACGAAGAACGCCTTCGGGCGGGGGAACGGGCGCGTTTTCAGGGCCGCGGGGCGGTATTGGAAGGCCTTGAATCCCTGCGAAACGGAACAGAGGCGGCCTTTTCCTTTCACAACGACTTTTTGCCGCTTTTTTTACGGAGCGGAAAGGCGGAGCAGGGCGCCGCTTACCGCGAAATTCTCGCGGCTCTGGAAGAATCGGGAAGCCGCTTTGCGGGGCTTTCCGGATCCGGTTCGGCCTGTTTTGGAGTGTATCCCGACGCCGCGGCGGCGGAAAAGGCGGAAGCGGAGTTTGCCGCGCGTTTTACGGGCAGATATGTGACGAAAAGTACTTTTTTTCTTGCGCGCTCAACAAAATGGTTGTATGATAAGGTCCTTAGCAAAGGAGTGCGCCATGGAGATTACTGACATCCGTGTACGGAAAGTGGCAGGCGAAGGAAAGCTCAAGGCCTATGTAACAGTTACCTTTGACGATTGCTTCGTGGTTCATAATGTTAAGATTATAGAAGGAAAAAGCGGAATTTTTATCGCCATGCCGAGCCGCAAGACCCGTGTAGGGGAGTATAAGGATGTGGCCCATCCCATTCATCCCGAATTCAGGGCGGAACTACAGCAGAAAATACTTGACCGTTACGATTCGGGAAACGTCCAGGACGATATGTCCGTGGAGATTTGAGTTCCGCTCCACGAGACTTTCGAATGACGGCGAAACACGGTATTGAATAAATCCGCAAAAGCAAACATACTTCCCCCATGGATGTACAGGTGCTGGAAGAAACCGCGCGGCTGGCCCATCTGAGGGCGGATCGTCATGAACTTGCCGCCGCCCTGCCCGCGTTTGAGCAGATGCTCGGGTTTTTCGCGGCCATGGCCGGCGCCGACAATGATCCGGCCTTTGCCGCCGGAGCTGACGGCGCGGCCGCGGGCCAGGCGGCGGGAGCGCTGCTGGCAGGCGCCGATCATTTCAGGGGCGACGCCGTCTGCGGCCTGAACAACGGCCCCGGCGCGGACCTTGGCGAAGCGATGCTGAACAATGCCGGTGAACGCGACGGCCGCTTTATTGTGATACCCAGCGTACTCTAGCGTATACAACACCAAAGGAATCTTGCATGTCCTATAAACAGCCGGCTTCGTATACCGCGTATTTAAAAGAATGGGAAGATAAAATTTCCGCCTTTACCGAGCTGTCCCCCGAAAATCCCGCGCCGGAAGGGGAAGCGGACGGAGCGCCGCTTGATCTGCCCGCTTCCGCCCGCTCGCTTATCGAGGGTTTTCCCTGCGCGGTCAAGGACAATATCGCCGTCCGGGGCATGCGCCTAAGCTGCGGTTCAAAGCTGCTTTCCGATCTGCGATCCCCCTACAGCGCCACCGCCGTAATCAAACTCCAGGCCGCCGGCGCTTCGGTTGTCGGAAAAACCAACCTCGACGAATTCGGCATGGGCTCTTCCACCGACAATTCCGGCATACAGAAAACAAACAACCCCTGGGATACCGCCCGCGTTCCCGGCGGCTCTTCCGGCGGTTCCGCCGCCGCGACCGCCGCCGGCATGGTTCCGTTTGCGCTGGGTTCCGATACCGGCGGTTCGGTGCGCCAGCCCGCCGCTTTTTGCGGCGTGGTTGGACTCAAGCCGACCTACGGCGCCGTTTCCCGTTACGGCCTTGTCGCCTACGCGTCGAGCCTCGAGGGCATCGGCGTTTTGGCGGACAGCGCCGCGCGCGCGCGCGCCGTTTTTGCCGCGATACGCGGCCGCGACGAGAGGGACAACACTTCCCGTGACGCGCCGGCCGCGGCGCAGCCTTTGTTCGGCGCGGCGGGGGAGGGCGGCAAAACCGCCGGCGTGATTGGCGTACTGTCGCCCGAAGCTGTTGCCAAAGCAATAGCCCAGGCCCCTTCGGACGGCGCGGACGCCGCGAAAGCCCTGGAAGCGGCGGCGGCTGCGGCGGAACTGGAGAGCGAAGTGCGGCGCGGTTTCGACGCCGCCCGCGAAGGCTTTGCCGCGCTGGGGTATCGTCTTGTCGACGTGGAAGTACCCGGCCTCAAGTACGGCGTTCCCGCCTATTATACGATAGCCGCCGCCGAGGCCAGCGCCAACCTTGCCCGCTTCGACGGCATCCGTTATGGCAGGCGGCCCGACTGGGCGGAAAACCCCGACGACCTTGTCGACAAAACCCGCGACGCCGGATTTGGCGATGAGGTCAAACTGCGTATTCTGCTGGGAACCTTCGTGCTCCGCTCCGGCTTTCAGGATCGCTATTACCTGCGGGCGCAGCGGATACGGGCGGGAATACGGGCGGAGTTCGAGGCCCTCCTCGGTTCATCCCTCTATGACGGCGATGCGCCGCCTCTTGACGCGATACTGCTGCCCGTGTTTCCCACCCGCGCTTTTGACCGGGGGCCGAGTTCCCTTTCGCCCTTCGCGCAAAAAGCCGCCGACCTCTATACCTGCTGCGCCAATCTGGCGGGGCTTCCCGCGCTTTCGTTTCCCGCGTCGGTCGAGGGCGGCCTGCCGGTTGGCGTTCAGCTTTTGGGCCGCGCCTTTTCCGAAGGAAAACTGCTCGACATGTGCGCGGCCTGGGAAAGGGTCCACCCCTTTCCCCATCCCGCGGGCTGGAAGGATTTGTGGAGTTAAGCATGGAAGCGCGGCAGTACCGGTCGTTTATCGGCCTTGAAGTTCACATTCACCTTTTAACCAAAACAAAAGTTTTTTGCCCCTGCCGTTCAGCCTTTGGCGACGAGCCCAACACCAATGTCTGCCCCGTGTGCCTCGGTTATCCGGGCGTGCTTCCCACGCTCAACATCGAGGCGATGCGCATGGGCTGTACGGTGGCCCGCGCGCTTAACTGCGCGATACCCGGGCGCACCTGGTTTGAACGCAAACAGTATTTTTATCCCGACATGACCAAGAACTACCAGATTTCGCAGTTTGCTTCGCCCCTGGGCCAGGAAGGTTTTGTTCTGCTCGAAGGAAAAGGGACCGATGGAAACGCGATCAGCAAGAAGGTGCGGATCAGGGAATGCCACCTCGAAGAAGACGCCGGAAAGATGATTCACTCGGGCGCCGTGTCGCTGCTCGACTATAACCGCGCCGGCGTTTCGCTTTTGGAAATTGTTACCGAGCCCGACATGGAAACAGGGGAGGAGGCGGAACTTTTTATCCAGCAGCTGCGGCGGCTGGTCCGCTATCTGGGCGTCTGCGACGGCAACATGGAAGAAGGCTCCCTCAAGGCAGACGCCAACGTTTCGATCAATCTTCCCGGCAAGGGCCTGGGCAAAAAGGTCGAAATCAAAAATCTTAACTCGAGCCGTTTTATACGCCTGGGTCTTAACTACGAAATCAAACGGCAGGGCCTCTTGCTGGATGAAGGCAAAGCCGTGGCGCAGGAAACGCGCCTCTGGAACGAAAACCGCGACCAGACGGAGACGATGCGTTCCAAAGAAAACGCCGCCGATTACCGTTATTTTCCCGAACCCGATCTGCCGGTCTTCTGTCCCGACGGGGCCTTCCTCGCTTCCGTGGAAGCCGCTCTGGTTGAGCTGCCCCAGGCGCGCTTCAGGCGCTTTATGGCGGAATACGGCCTTAACGAAGAACAGGCCGAACTTATCATTGATGAAAAAGAAAGCGCCGATTATTTTGAAAGCGCCGCCGCCGCCGCCGAAAAAAAAGGCCTTGCGAAAAATGACGCCGCGGCGCGTATCGCCAATTGGCTCCTCACCGACATCAGGGGAATGCTTAACCGCCTTGGCCTTTCCTTCCGGGACCTGGGCGCTTTCCGCCTTAATCCCCTGCGCTGCGCGTCATTGACGGCCCTCCTTGCCCTGGGCCGCATTTCCGGCAAGATCGCGAAAAAAACCGCCGAGCTGGTTCTTGCCGAAGACAGGGACCCCGAACTCATCGTGCGGGAAAACAACTGGGAAGTCCTTAACGATCCCGTAAAAATCGCCGAGGCCGCCGCTTCCGTCGCCGCCGCCGAGGCGTCCGTCGTTGACGAAATCCGCGCCGCCCGCGCCGGAGGCGGCGTCAAACGCGCCGCCTCTCTCACCGCCTTCCTCGTCGGCAAAGTCCTTGCCGCATCGGGCGGCCGCGCCGATCCCAAAATCGCCGGAGAACAGATCGAGGCGCTGTTGTCAAAATAGTCCGCTTGATATAAAAGCAAATAAATTTGAAGAAATATCTGAAAGTGTGAGTGAGGCAAAAAAAGCGTATGAAAAATTATCAGAGTAATAAGCGAAAAGTGGCGAAAGTTTTATTTGTAGGTGGTGTTTTTGTATTTTGCGTTAGTCTGCCATTTTTTTATTTTGTTATTTATTACTAGTGTTCTGTAACATCTAAACGACCGGATATCAAAGAAAGCGAGGAAAAAGAATATGAACCACAAAGGAGCACAAAGGAGAGAACTTTTCAGGCTTTGTTTTTCCTTCGTGCTTTCTGATTGACCGCGTAGCGGTCTACCTTTCCGCGCCTTTGTGGTTAAATATCTTAATAGTACTTTTAGTGTTTACAAGGTACTGGCATGTTGATTTTACCGTATTGTATATGGTACTTGTACTTCTTGGATGCATCTTTTTCTTTATAAGATATTTCGGCGAAGTGTCAACTAATCCATAAATGCAGAAACAGTACATCCGAAGTCGAAGTGTTAACTGAGCCTGTTCCAAAACTAATTGACTGTGCGCTAACGCGCACGGTTTTGAAACAGGCTCTTGCAGTTTCTCAGGCTTTCAGCCTTGCAAAACTGCTAATTTTAAGGTTGCTGTCCCA
>JAITBL010000246.1 GCA_031283575.1 Treponema sp.
ATTCGTAAAAATACACAAGGCCTGTTCACGAAAACCTCATGTCCCGCGCGGATCTGTCACCGTGAATACCTTCAACAACATTTAGCCCGCGGCTCTCATCCGCCGAAAGCGGACAGGACAGTGACGCGCTTACGAATCAATATCGTCGTCGGTAATCGTGAGGGTTATGCCGCGTTTAATTTCCACGGCGAAAAAGGTATAGGTATTATCGTCCTCATCAACCGCCATGATGTCATAGACGCCTTCGGGCAGGCTTACGCGGCGGGAAGCGCCCGAGGCGAGAATCTCTTCACCGTCCAAAACATCGTTGTCTCCCCATTCGTCCTCTTCGACGGGACTTACCAAGAGATAATAGATGTCGTAACTGGCGGCGTTTACCACCGTTAATTCCGGGTCCAGGGCAAAGAGAGCGGCGGCGGCAAGCGCCAGGGCCAAAACACAAAACGCTTTCTTCACAATTCCATCCCCTTTTCAATGTCGCCTATCATGGCGACCCGTTTTGAATGCCGGCCTCCCAATTCAAAGGGAGTTTCAAGCCAGGTTTTGGCGATTAAGACGGCAAGACCCGTACCAAGGACCCGCGCTCCCAGGGCGAGCATGTTCGAATCGTTGTGCTCGCGGGAAAGCTTCGCGGTATAGCAGTCGGAACAGAGCGCGGCGCGTATGCCCTTTACCTTGTTTGCCGACAACGAAATTCCCAGTCCCGTACCGCAGATGATGATGCCGCGATCACACTCGCCGGAGGCAACCAGTTTTGCCGCGCGGTATCCCCAAAGGGGATAGTCGGTGCTTTCGGCACTGTCGGTACCTATGTTTTTACAGGGAAGTTTCATTTCATCGAGCAGGGCCATAATTGCTTTTTTTATCTCAAGCCCCGAGTGATCATTTGCCAGTACGATCATGTTTCCTCCTGTAGAACCGCTTAATCCGCCAATTCCACCCTGTCGCGTCCCTGGTTCTTTGCCTTGCGCAGGGCGGCGTCGGCAACAAATACCAGATCACGTTCGTTGCCGGCGTGCTGGGGCGCTACCGCCACGCCCATACTGGTCCGTATGACAAGTTTATCCGTCTCGGAAGAGAGCGGCGAACGGGGAAGGATCACCGGCTTTGCCGAAATCTTTTCCCGTATGTTGTTGGCGACGGCAACCGCGTCCTTGCCTTCCGTATCGGGAAGCATGATCGCAAACTCGTCCCCCGAAAGCCGCGCCGAAATATCCCCGGGGCGGCCCGTATTTTTTAATATCTCCGCCACGGCAATAATAACCGAGTCGCCGCCGGAGTTTCCGTACTTGTTGTTGATCTCGTGAACCTTGTCGAGGTCCATCATAATCAGGCTTACCTTGCGGGTACCCACGGCGCCCGATTTAAAACGGTCCTTGATCGATTCCTCAAGAAAGCTCCAGTTGTAAAGCCCGGTAAGCTCGTCGGTGATTGCGCGGCGGCGCGCCGTTTCGCCCCACTGGACCAGATCCCTCAAGTGTTTTGACGTTTGATTAAACCAGCCGTTTTGTACCGCGCCGATAGAATTGAGAAGTTTGACGCCTATCATCGGATGATCAAAAATAATACGATAAAAATCAATCGCCTGAAGCACCATCAGGTCGGCGTCTACCTTTGCGGTGATCGTGGCGGAGCGGGGTTCGTTGGCGATGATCGACATCTCGCCCAAAAAAGCGCCGGGGCTGATGTCGAACATCCAGCGCTGGCTTCCGTCGCTCTGTTTGCGGTAGGCGCTTAAGGAACCAGTAAGGAGCATGAACATATCCTCACCATGATCCCCTTCGCTAAAAACTTTGTCCCCGGCCTTTACATGCCGCCGTTCCATAAAGGCGCTGACGGCGTTGTATTCCAGATCGCTCAATCCCTTAAAGAGCGGCGATTGCAGCAGAACCGGATCAAGATTGGGAGGAAGGATGGTCACGCGCTTACCGCCTGTTTTGACCGCGCCGTACTCTGCGCGGCCAAACGCAGGACCTTTCCGCCGCCGCCGTTTTTCCAGGTATCAAGAAGCAGGGCATAGCAGTTGTCAAAAATCTGTTCCCAGCTTTGGCCGTCGTCGGGCCATACGGTCCAGGCGATGGTGCCGCTAAAGAAAAAAGGAGGATTGTTCCCCTGCGCGGGAACAGCTTTCATGGCGCTGATCGATCCCGCCAGTTCCCCGACGATTTTTTCGGCCAGAACCGCCGGACACCGGGGAATGAGCAGGCCCGTCTCGTTGCTCTTGAAACGCAGGGGCCAGCCGCGGTTGATTCGCCGTGAAACTGTTTTAAGAATCATGGCAATCCGTACCATGGCCTCGTCCCCGGCGCCGTGTCCCCGCGAATCAACCAGCAGTTTGAAACGATCGGGTTTGAGCATTATCAGGGCGGTGGGCTCTTCGAGAATCGTGTTGATTTCATCCTTGAGAAAAGTCTGTTTCCAAAGGCCGGTGGCGGAATCTTCGTAGGCGCGCCGGTGCAGTTCTTTTACCCAGGAGAGATTTTCCAGCAGTATCTGCTGGGTGCTTTTGATGCGGCTCGTGGTCATGATAATGGAGTTAAGCAGAATGCGGGCGACAATGAGCGGTTCCTCACAGACAAAATCGTCCATCGTAAGGCCCATGCCGGGGAACATGATCAGCACCGAATCTTCCGTTGCTTCGGCGTTGGCGTCGTAATGGGCTTTGCGGGCAAAGTCAAAATCGCCGATGGTATCGCCGGGCGCATACTGGGCAAGCTCGTCGCTGTCGCCGTCGTCGCGGGGTTTAAAGATCCGCACCGCCCCTTCAAGGAGCATGTAGAAATGTTCCGCCTGCTGGCCTATGGAAAAAAGATGGGCTTTTTTACGCAGATGGATTACCCCCGAACGCTCCGCGACATAGTCGGCCTCTTTGAGCAAAAGCGAATTGAACAGTTCGGCCGTTTTAATGAGCGAGGGATCGAGGGCCTGGTTTAACTTCGAGGCGGTTTTTGCTTCTGCCATCTTCAACATATTAATTGATAAAGGGCAATTAATCAACAAGCCGCGCCGCAAGCGGACGGGGCATGGACCCTTCGCGGCGAATGAAGCGAAGTCCGATCACGGCGCGCGGTGAACAAAGCGGACTTGAAACACGGCTCAGCCAGCGCTCCAGTAGCGCAGAAAAATTCTGATCACGCGGGGAAGGGCCGCCAGCCTGCCGCCCATGCCGCCCGCGAGTAATTGGGTAAGGGCGCGGAGCCCCGCATATACCTGATCCGAATAGGGATGCCAGAAGATGTTCCGTTTAACGGCGGGGAGTATGTCGTCGACCACCGCCTGGCCGCGGAGCATTTCCATAAAGCCCGCTTCGCCATGGGTACGGCCAAGACCCGAATACCCGAATCCTCCCCAGGGAGTTTCGGGAAGGCCGTGGGACATAAGGTGATCGTTAATCATTACCGCGCCGGCGCGGACCCGGGCGGCGAGGCGTCCGGCGGCGGCCCTGTTACGCGACCAGACCGAGGCCGAAAGGCCATAGGGAGAACTGTTGGCCAGCGCCAGGGCTTCTTCGTCACCGGAGGCGGGAATCACGGCCGTTACCGGTCCAAAAATTTCTTCATCCCAGACGGGCATTCCGGGCGCGCAGCCGTCAAGTACCATTGCCGGCATCGAGAGGCTTTCGCCTTCAAAATCACCTTCGCTTCGCGCCGCAATACGGGCGCCCGCCCTGACGCACGCGTTTATCTGGGCGCGTACGGCCTCTTTTTGTTTAAGGCTGGTCATCGGCCCCAGATCAATGCCGGGCCTCAGTTTTGTAACCAGCGCGCACAGTTTGTCGAGCAGGGCCTGATACACGGCGCGGTCAACAATCACCCGCTGAACTCCGCCGCAGGCCTGACCGCAATTGCTAAAGCCCGCCCAGACAATGCCCGCGGCGGCGCGATCCAGATCGGCGTCGGCGCGGATAATGGCCGCGTCGGCGCCGCCCAGTTCCAGCACGAGGGGAAGGAGCCTTGACGCCGCCAGCGCCATCAGTTCCCTGCCGGTGGCGGTGGAGCCGGTAAAAAAAAGCTTGTCCACGCCGGGCGCTTCCGGAGTCCCGATAAACGCGGGGCCCGCCTCTTTTCCGCTCATGACGATGTGATTGAAAAGCCCCGGCGGCAGCCCCGCATCGGAAAAAAGCGCCGCCAGCGCCCCGCCGACTTTGCCCGTGATCGCCGCCGTCTTAAAGAGCACCGCGTTCCCCGCGAGAAGGGCCATAACAATTTCGGAAAAGGGAATGGCGAACGGAAAATTCCAGGGCGAAATGATCCCCACCACGCCCCAGGGCCGGTAGATCATACGGCTTTTCTTGTTGAACATGAGCAGGCTCCCCATACCAAGAGAGCGGCTTTTCATAAATCGCCTTCCCCTTCGTATATAATAACGAAGGGCCATAAACGCGGGGAGCAATTCAGCGGCCAGCGCGTCAATGGGCAGCTTGCCGTTGTCGTCGTGGATCGCGGCGATAATTTCATCAAGGCGGTCAAAGAGGCGCGCCCCCGCCTTGCGCATACGCCGCGCCCGTTCACGGTAAGGTACGGCGGCCCACAGCGCCTGCGCCGTGCGGGCGCGGGCAATAACGGCAGTCACGATTTTCTCCCGCGGAACTCGTCCATGGCGTGGTTGATGCCAAAAAAGTTGGCGCAAAAATCCAGCGCGGCGGTGGGGAAGCTGCGCAGGAAAAAGGTAAGGTAGGCAAAGCGGGGCAGGACATAAAGTTTGCGCCCGGCAAGTATCGCCCTGACAATACGCGCCGCGGCCGTCTCGCTTTTCAAAATGGGAAGGAGCAGGGGAAAGCGCGTTCTGACGCCATCAAACATTCCCGTGTTGATAAAATAGGGGCAGACGACCGTGGTTTTTATTTTGCTTTTGAGGCGGCCCAGTTCCATGCGGAGGCTTTCGTTAAAACCGAATGTGGCAAATTTGCTGGCGCAGTAATCGGTCAAGGAACGGACGCCGACGATCCCCGCGGCGCTGGCAATGTTTACGATGTGACCGCTCCCCCGTTCCAGCATGGCCGGAAGAAAAGCCCCTGTCATCCAGAAGAGGGAAAAGACGTTGACCTTAAACGTCTTTTCGACTTCCGCCGGCGAAATCCCGAAAATATCCTTTCCCGATACGATTCCGGCATTGTTGACAAGTATGTCCGGCGTTCCGGTTTTTTCGCGGAGTTCCTTTGCCCGCTCATGCACCATGCCGCAATCCGCGATGTCGCAGACCACGCCGTTAACGGCAAGCCCCGCGGCGGCGGCTTCATCGGCAAGCGCTTTAATTCCGTCCGCGTTTAAATCCCAGACGCTCACCCGCGCGCCCCGCCGCGCAAAATCCAGCGCCATCAGCCGGCCTATGCCCGAAGCTCCGCCGGTAACAAGAACATGTTTACCCTGTAAAGTTCGCATGAAAAAACTATAGCAAATTAAAACGTTTTATACCATTGAGCCGTCCAGCATTGAGCCGGTCCGGCATTGAGACGCTTCCAAAACCCCGTGGTTTTCACCGGCTCAGATGAGCACTTCCACTCCGGCCCGGCGGCAGGCCGCGCGGAGTTTGCCGTCAAGCGTTCCCAGACGCCCCTGTTTGCGCACCGCCAGTTCCAGGTAGGAAGCTTCGACGGGATTGATGTTGTAAAGGCGGGTAAGATCGATGATGCGTTCGGTATACGCGGCGCCAAAGCCCGTTTCGGTGGAAAAGCGGTACTGTTCAAGAAGGCGGATGATCCCGATGGCGTCGGCATGTTTAAGGCGCTCGCGGGAAAGGGCCGTACTGAGGAGTTCGGTCATTTCAGCCCACCACTGAACGGGAACGACGACTTCGGCGCTTTCGTCCAAAACTCCAAAGGCATCCTTGACCTGGCCCGATTTTTCGTGGGGCAGAAAGAGCGCCGCGCAGAAGGTGCAGTCAAGGATGGTCATTTAAGGGTCTGAAAGCTGAAGAGCTTTTCGACGACTTCACGGCGGGAAAGCGCGTCCTCCCTGACCGGAAGCACCTGGGCAACAGGTTTGCCCTGCTTGAGAATAAAATATTCGCGGCCCTTTTCCACTTCATCCATCAGTTCCATAAAGTAGCTTTTGGCGCTGCTGATGTTTATGTTCACCGCCCGATTATAGTATATTTCTCCCGTCAATGCTATCGCGTTAACGGGTATGCCCCGCGCTGCCTTCGCCCTTTGAATATCCTTGATGAAATACACGGCGCGGAACCAGGCGGGGAAGTTTTCTTTCCCGCCTGGCGGACCGCCCGCCCCTGCGGCGGGCGGGTTCCGGCGTATCGCGCTTTCGGCGGCCGTACGCGGGGCGAAAGCGACGCGGCCCTTGCAGGGCGGCGTCCCCGCCGCCGTATTCAATTCAACGGCTACAATTGGCCAATCACGATTGAGTCAAGTATTTTGTTGTAATACGCCCTGTTGCCGTCATAAATATCCGCAAATGAAGAAAAATTGATCACATAAACGCTGTCGCCGGCGAAGGTTATAAAAGCCCGCTGGTAGTTGCGCGTATTTTGATCATCCCGCAGGTAGAACTCAAGTTGGTAGCCGTTCGGGGTTTTTTGTGTTTTTACCGTGTTCATTTCCAGCGAGTTCCCCTGGGCAAGCACGAGAACTTTCAAAAGAAAATAGGGATTTTCCCTCGTAATTCCCAGCTGTTTCAGGGAGCTTTTTTCGATTGCGATCTGCGAATCCCTGACCGAAGCCAGCGACAGCCAATATCCGGGCAGCTCCGTACTGTCGTCGTATTTCCAGTTTTCATCCAGCGTTATCGAGACGGCATCCTGGTTCACGGTTCTTCCGGGTTTTTGGGGTATAGCGGGCGTTCTTCGGGAAGCGGCGGCGCTCCTTTTAAGGGGCGCCATTTCAAAGAACCGCGAGGCGTCCTCAATGTTCAATATGCCGCCGTATTCAAGCGTATACAAACTTTCCCTTTTCCCCTTCATTTTTATGTCGGCGAACTGAAAAAAGGGAAGAACTTTGTTAAAAGAAAATTCCAGCGTATAATCGTCCCACTCATCATCGATACTGGCCCCCACTTCGTATTCATTTTTTGTCCGCAGATAAAGCGAGGTAAAATTCAAAAAGTCCGGCAGGGCCTGACGGCTATCGAGCGTATTGAATTCGCCCTGGATATTGGTAACATTCGTGGGCATTCCTTTCTCATCGTCCTTTACGATAAACGCAAAGCGCTCTTCTTTACCGGTATTCAGGTTGATGGTTCGGACAAAAACAATGTTCGCGCCGCCTTCGGACGGAAAAGCCAGATAACCCCGGTAAAAATTGGCGCCGCCGCGTTTATCCAGATAAAACGCGTATTCTCCGGGCAAAACATAGCCAAATAACATCCGTCCGCCCGGCGGGGACGACGGCGACGACGCGCAGCCAATCAGCGTCAGCGCGGCGCATATGACGACCAATACTTTTTTCATCGTTGGAACTCCTTTAAAAAGCCGCGGCATTTTGCCGCGAGGCCAAATTGGAAGCTGCGCGAAGCGCGGCTTCATGGGCGAATTGTATCTATACACAAGAACGTTGTCAAGAGGAGGAGGGCGCATTAAAGCGCGGTTTATATACGCTTGAAGATTAGGGAGGTGTTGATTCCGCCAAAGGCGAAGTTGTTGCTCATCACGTATTCGGTTTCGAGGGCGCGGCCTTCGCCGGTGATGTAATCGAGTTTTCCGCAGCGGCCGTCAAGTTCCCGCAGATTGATGTTGGGGGCGTACCAGCCCTCCCTCATCATGTTGACGCTGATCCACGCCTCGATGGCGCCGCAGGCGCCCAGGGTGTGACCGATGTAATTTTTGAGGGTGCTCGCGGGAACGGAACGGCCAAAAACTTCTTCGGTCGCGGCGCTTTCGGCAATATCGCCGAGGCCGGTGGCCGTTCCGTGGGTGTTCACATAACCCACGGCGTCGGGCGCGATGCCCGCGTCGTCCAGCGCCAGTTTCATCGCCTTCGCCATGGTTTCCCTGTTGGGCTGGGTAATGTGGGTTCCGTCGGTATTGGTGCCGAAACCGGCTACTTCGGCATAGATGACGGCGCCCCGCGAACGGGCGTGTTCGTATTCTTCGAGGATCAGCGTGCCCGCGCCTTCGCCAATCACAAGGCCGTCGCGGTTTTTGTCATAGGCGGCGGGAGTAAGTTCGGGATGTTCGTTTTGGGTACTCGTGGCAAAGAGCGTGTCAAAGACCGCGGCGTCGGCGGGGCTCAACTCGTCGGCGCCGCCGGCAATCATTATGTCCTGGACGCCCCGCTGGATCACTTCGTAGGCGCTGCCTATGGCCATGCTCCCCGAAGTGCAGGCGGTGTTCACCGTTATCAGCCTGCCGGTAAGACCGTAAAAAACTTCAAGATTGGCGGCGCAGGTTTGGGGCATGGATTTAATGTAGGTGGTCGCGCTCATGTGCTTGAGGTCGTGATCCACGAGAAGGGTAAAAAATTCGACGAGGGGATCGACGCTGCCCATCGAAGAACCGTAGGCGACGCCGCAGCGACCCAGCGTTACTTCCGGCGAACAATCCGTTCCGCCGCTTCCGCTGAGTCCCGACATCTGCATTGCCATGTCGCTCGCGTACAGGGCGAACAGGGCGACCCGTCCCATGCCGCGTATCTTTTTACGGGGGTATTCGGGAAAGACGCAGTCAACCGGAGCGGCAAGGCGGGTGTTCATCTTTTCGTAAACGTTCCATTCATTCATAACCCGCACGCAGTTTTTGCCTGTTTTAAGCCGCGCCAAAATAGCGGGCCAATCGACGCCCAAAGCGCTTGCCACCGCGCCGCCCGTGATCACCACGCGCTTTCTTTCATTGTTCGCGCTCATATAATACCGCCGTTAACCGAAATAACCTGACGGGTAATATACGACGCTTCTTCCGAAAGCAAAAAAACCGCCAGCGCCGCGACTTCTTCCGCCCTGCCCAGCCGTCCCATGGGAATTGCGGGAAGAATCTGATCCAGCGGCGCGTCTTTGCTCATGTCCGTCTCGATGATCCCCGGCGCGATACAGTTGACGGTGATTGAACGCGACGCCAGTTCCACCGCCAGCGCTTTGGTCGCGCCGATGATACCCGCCTTGCTGGCGCTGTAATTCACCTGTCCGCGGTTTCCGATGATTCCCGAAACGGAAGAGACGGTGATGATGCGCCCCCGCTTTTTCCGCGCCAGCGGCATGATCAGCGGCTGGAGCACATTGTAAAAACCGTTCAGGTTGGTGTGCAGCACCGAGTCCCACGCTTCGCCGCTTAGGGCGGCAAAGGTGTTGTCCAGGCAGATACCGGCGTTGCAGATTACCGCCCAGGGCGCGCCGCTGCCGGAAAGATACGCTTCAAGGGCGGCGCGGACGCCTTCGCGATCTCCTATGTCAAAACGGAGGAGCCGCGCCGATCCGCCCGCCGCGCTTATTTCCCGCTGCAAAGATCGCGCCGCCTCTTCATTCCGGTGATAGTGGGCGGCGACGGAATAGCCCGCCCGCGAAACGGCCAGCGCCATGGCCCGCCCTATGCCGCGGCTGGCGCCGGTAATAATCACCCATTTACCGGAATTATTCATGCCGCGTCCTGCCGGCAACAAATCGTTCCGTATCGTCAACTTCGGCGACGGTAAGCCTGGCCCGGGCGATTGCCGTTCCGGCGGACCACGCGCGGCAGTGGAAGGAATAGACACTGTCAACTACGGCGTCGACGTTTATTTCGATACGCGCCGTGCTGCCTTTCGCGAGGAACAGCGGCATCGCCTCGAAATCAGAAACGGAAAGAATGAAACCGGGACGCGGCGCTTTTTCCTGCCGCAGCGCCCCGAGTCCCGACAGGGCGGAAATGCCCTGCGCCATAAGCTCGAAAGCCGCCCACGCGGGAAAGCCGCTTTCGGAACCAAAAAATGATTGGCCGGTGATGTCGTATTCGGCAGTCAAAGCGCGCTGTTCAATATCGTATGAAAGGATACGGCTTAACCACAACATTGTTCCCCGGTGGGGAACAAAGGCCTCAACCCCGCCGCCTTCAATTAAACGCGCCGGCCGCTCTACGCCCGCAGAAGCGCGCGAACCGGCGAGCGCGGTATGCGATGATGCGGCACGGCGTGGGACCCTGCAAATGCCATTGTCCGCCGAAAAAAACTTCGGGTCCCCCTCCGCTTCTTCTTTATGTGGTTCCGCGGCCATATCCTGCCGTGCGCGGCTTTCGGGACGGGGATCGCTCTGTTCATTCATTCGCACGGGGCTCCTCTCTGCCGATGATGATGCTGACATTACAGCCGCCGAAGGCAAAGGAATTACTCATACAGTAACGTATTTTTCCGGAAGGGAAAAGCTCCCCCTTGACGAAGGCGACGGCGCTGAGCGCGGGGTCGGGAATTCCGTCCCAGCGGTGAAGGGGAAGTTTTATCGCGGCGTCCGGCCGCGTGAGGGCCGCGTAACAGAGGGCCAGTTCCAGCGCGCCCGCCGCTCCCAGCGTATGACCCGTCAAGGGTTTGGTGGAACTGGCGGGAACGCCTTCGGGCCCGAAAACTTCCGCCATGGCCGCGGCTTCGGCGCTGTCGTTAAGCGGCGTTCCCGTTCCGTGAAGATTGACGTAACCGATATCGGCCGGCCGCAGGGCGGCGGAACGGAGCGCCGCGTTCATGGCGGCGGCCGCGCCCTTTCCGCGCGGTTCGGGGGCCGTCATGTGACAGGCGTCGGCGCTTTCCCCGCAGGCGCTCAGGGTTACCGCGTCCGTATCGAGCGCTTCTTTTGAAAGCACAAAGAAAGCGGCGCCTTCCCCAAGGTTAATGCCCTTTCTGTTCCTGCTGAAGGGATTGGTCAATTCATCCGACACCGCTTCCAGCGCGGAAAAACCAAGGAGCACCGTATCGGAGGCAATGTCGGCGCCGCCGGCAATCACCGCGTCGCAGACGCCGCCGCGGATCAGTTCGGCGGCGCGGGCGAGCGCGCTTGCGCTGGAAGCGCACGCGGTACTTACCGCGAGCGCGGGCCCCCGAAGGCCGAAGAAAGCGGCGGTGAATTCGGCGGGCGGAGCGGCGCTTTGTCTGTCGAGGCTGTAATCCGAAGGAAAGCCGCCGCCCGAAAAAAAAGCGCGGTGAGCCGGTACGGACCATTCGGTGCCGTTGTCGCAGGAGCCGACGCAGGCGCCGATCCGGCCGGCGCCCCAGCGGCCGATTGCGCGCCGGACCGCGGGGCGCAGCGTTTCCAGCGCGGAAGCGCAGAGGCCGAGGAGCCGCGTGCCGGCGTCCGCCTTCGGCGAGGCGCGGCCGACGAGAAATTGCCTTTCCGCGCCGCCGGCCGTTATCACGCGGGGGACGACGCCGCCCCGCTCCCCGCGGCAGGCGGCGTCGTAAAACGCGTCAAGATCAGCGCCTGCGCAGCAGATCAGTCCGGGGCGGGAAAGGTACAGCGGCGTCATTCCGCGGCCCCGGCGGTGATTGTGTACGAATAGTTCCGCAGCAGGTTCGTGTACTTTATTTCGCCGGCGCCTGTTTCAATTTCGATGATTAAATTATCGCCCTCGTATATTCGGCGCAGCTGCGCATCAGGAATCGGCCGCGTTTCCCGGGCGTCGCTCCGCGGCATCGGTTTGGGGCCGGCATACAGGGTCAATCCGTCAAGGGCCTTTCGCAGCGCTTCGACCTGATAATAGCAAAGCTGAAAATCCGCCGCCAGATATTCCGCCCTGATGTTGCCGGGGAGGTAAGGTGAAACAAGTGAAACCGAGCCGGCGCTGAATTCAAATTCGCCAAGGCTCATTCCCGGGCCGCTCATAAAAACCATGGAGACGCCGCCGCCGTCCGCTTTTACCCAGGCGTTGACGGCAAATTCTTCCTTTCCGTAAGCGCCGCTGATACGCTGGGCTGTATCCAGCGGCGCTTCAATGTATTGCGGATCGAGCAGGGTAAAGCGGCCCTGTTCTCCCAGCGTTACAACGCCCGGCGCGTCCGCCGCATTTTTTACGCCGCCCGCGCAGGAAACAAGAAACAACGCGAAAATAATCGGCGGAACGGAGATTCGGGACGGCACACGTATAGTCTAGTTTTTGCGGCTTGCCCTGTCAACGGGATGGGGGCGCACGTTATAGCGCGGCGCCGGAAAGCGTTTGTGTTGTATGCTGAAAAGTATGCCGTCGGACCGTGACGGACCGGGGGTCCTTGCAAGTTAGGCTGTAAGCCTAACTTGGCCAATTAAACCTTCGGTTTAATTGCAGACGGCGGCAGCGAATATGCGTGGCGCTTGAGTCTTTTGAAAAAAACGCTGTTTTTTTGTATTTTCTGCTGCGCCGCTGTCAGATTTGTTTGCGGGGTTCGTGGTAAAACAGACAACCAGTTTAATAATAACCACAAACCGCACGAACGGACACGAACGGATTTATCGCGCAGGAGAAGAATATTTAACCGCGAAGGCGAATAAAGAAATAAGATTAAGAAAAACGCTGATTGACACAGTTTTTTGTTCGTGAGGTTTCTGTTTGTGAGGTTCGTGAGGTCGTGGTAAAAGTGACATCGTTTTCTGTTCGTGGTGTT
>JAITBL010000264.1 GCA_031283575.1 Treponema sp.
GAACCGGGCTCCCGTGAAACGACGGCGATCCTTCCGGCCCGGCCTCCGACCTGGTTCCAGTTGGTAACCGCGCCGGTATAAATATCCCTGATCTGATCGATGGTCAGATTGGCAACAGGATTGCGGGCGTTAACAATAACCGCAATGCCGTCGATGGCAATAAGATGTACGTCAATGCCGGTTCCTGTTTCCGCCGGACTTAATTCACGGCTGGACATGCCGATTTCGGCGGTTTCCGCCGGGACCGCCTTGATGCCGTCGCCGGAACCTGTCGCGCTGATGTTAAAGGTAACATTACTGCGTACTTTGGCATATGCGGCTGTCAGCAGTTCCATCAGGGGACTTACCGAAGTCGAGCCCGCTATCTTTACGGTATAGGCGGCGTTTGATCTTCTGGTACCCTGCGCAAAAGCGGAAAGGCCCGCAAGGATCAACAGAAACAGAATAGAAAATTTCTTCATAATCGGTACTCCTTAAGTATCAAGTTACTTTCAATCTATTGATACGCTGTTAGCGGGACGTGAGCTGATTGTTAAAATTTGGTTAATTGAAACGGGGCTTTACCCTGCGCGAGGCGTTGTTTCCGCGGCTTCTTCGGCCTGCGCTGTCGCGGCCTCAGTCTGCGCCGCGGCTTCGGTTTCCGCAACTTCTTCGGCCCGTGCTGTTGCGGCCTCAGTCTGCGCCATGGCTTCGGTTTCCGCTTGCGCCGTGGTTTCGTTTGTCGCCGCGTTTTCGCTTTGCGCATCCGTCTGTACCGCGGCTTCGATTTCCGCCGCTTCTTCGGCCTGCGCTGTCGCGGCCTCAGTTTGCGCCGCGGCTTCGGCCTCGGCCTCTTTGCGCTGTTTGCGAAGGTTCTTTCGGGCCCATTCGTAGACGAGGCCTTTAAGGCCATCGTCGGTGAGTTTGAGGCTGACGCCGCAATCGGGGCAGGTCATGCGGCCGCCTTCGTCGAGGGCGTCTTTGCGGCAGCCCACACAGTAGGTTTTTCCGCAGGAAGGGCAGGTTCCGGCGGGCATATCGTCGGGAGGCATGGCATAGAGCCGCATCGCCTTTACCGGTTCCGCGCCGCGCTCAACAAGCCATTCGCGGCCGCAGGACGCGCACAGTACTTTTCGGTAGAGCGCGTCTTCCAGCCATGAGTCAAGGTCATCCCTGCCTTTGGCGATTTCTTCGCTTAATTCAAGTTCGTCGAGGCGATCGAGGACTTTTTCCACTTCGTCCCAGTTTCTGGTAAAGGCGCATGCCCAGCCCAAATGGAGCAGGGACGGGGCGTGTTCCGGATCAAGGTCAAGGGCCGCGCGGGCGGCCGCTTCGGCGCGCTGGTATTCGCCTTTCTTTACCGCGACATAGGCAATCAGCGCCAGCATTTCGGGGCCCGGATCGAAGCTTACGGTGAGCACGTTATCGGCTTCGCCATAGCGGCCAAGCTCGATCAAACAGGACGCGCGGTTGTGGCGGAAGAGGCGGTTGCGCGGGGCTATGATCACGGCCCTGCGGTAATACTCGTCGGCTTCTTCAAAACGTTTTTCGCGGACCAAAAGATTCCCCGCGCAGTTTGCCATAATCCCTTCGGGATCTTCTTCCGCCTTCGATTCAAGAAGGCGCAGGGCCGCTTCAGGACTGCCGGACAGATATGTCGACACGGCGCGGTTCACCCGTACCGCGGGAACTTCGCCCAAAACAGAAACGGCCTTTTCCAAAAGCGCGGCGGCCCCGTCCATGTCGCCGCGGCTCAGCGCGAGCTGGGCGGCAAAATTGTGTATCCAGCCGTAGCTTTCCGTTTCGGTTTCACGATCGACGTTAAGGGCGATAGCCATGTCCGCGGCAAGACGGCTGTCGGCGGGATCACCGTTAAGAAGAAAACGGCATTCGGCCAGGCGAAAGCGGAAGAGCGGATACTCCCCCTCATACTTCACCGCCTTTTCAAGCAGAGGCAAAGCCTCGCGGCGTTTTTCTTCGCGGATTAAAAGCAGGGCCTGCAAATAGTAGAGCGCCGCGTCGGGGGGCGCCTGTTTTTCACGGCGGAGTTCTTCGGCGCGGTCAAGTTCCCTGGCCGCCTCCGCAAAGTTTTCCACGCCAAAGGCCCACTTGCCGATAAGGGCCCGCGCCTCCCAATCCTGTTCGCCGAGGAGTCGCAGCCTGGAAACGATCAGGCCAAGGTCGGCGTAATTGTTCTGTTTAAGAAAAACCTTTGCGGCGGCGCGGTATTTTTCAAGGGCGTCCGCGCGTTCGCCCAAAAGTTCGCGGGCGTTGGCGGCGTTTTTCGCGGCCAGGGCGTTTTCGCCGTCCAGGGCAAAAGCGTGATCGTAGGCCGCGGCGGCCTCGCCGTATTTGCCGGCTGTAAAAAAAGCGTTGCCCAGCAAAACCGACAGGGCCGCGGGATCGGCAAAATCGTCGTCGGAAAAGGAAGCGCTCCACGATACAAGTTCGTCATAACAATTGCGCGAGTAGAGTATCGCGGCTTTAAGGTTCCGCCCTTCTTTCTGTTCCGCTCCCGAAAGAAGCTGTTCCACATAGCCGCCGGCTTCATCCCATAGTTCCAGAGCCATGGCGAGCTTTGCGCCAAGGAGCAGTTCCCTGCCGGCGGCGGGCCGCTGTTCCCAGGCCCTGCGCAGCTGGTTTAACGCGTTTTTACTCCGGCCCAGGGCGGTAAAAGTTTCGGCAAGGCGAACGCGCGAGGCGGCGTCTGTCGAAGCGCCCAGTTCTTTGTAACGTTTTTCCGCGGCGTCAAGGTGCGAATCAAGACTGAACGAAAGCAGCGCCGCTTCCGCGGTGGCTTTGCCGGGGACGGACACATTCATCGCCTCATAACTGGCGGCGCAAAAACAAATACGGCCGCAGGATAACGAGGGATCGTTCCATTCACCCGCCCATTGATCATTGATCGCGAGGAGCAGATGATCCCCGAAGGTAACCACTTCAAGATCGAAGATGTCCGGCCCCTGCTCGCCGAGCGACGCGGCAAAGATCTGTTCGGGGCTTCCTTCCCCGACGCGATCGGATATACGCGCCTCGGGAATTTCGGTCCAGCCGGCCAGCGCCAGGGGCGTGCCGTTTCGTACCAGATCCAGCCTGAAGTAAGCCCTGCTGGAAATCAAAATCATGTAATAGGTGCGATCATCGACCATACGAAAGATAAATCCCGCGGCGCCGTAGCCTCCCCTGGGATCAAGACGGATACGGCCTTTCATAACGAGATCGCGGTAACGAAAAAGCGGATCTTCGATCCAGGCAATACAGCCGCTTTTAAGCAGCCGCAGAACAAGGGCGTCTTTTTCGACGGCGGCGGAAAAACGCTGTTCGGACGCAAGGGAAAAACGGAAAGGCGGGCGCTTGATTTCATCTTCATCATCAGGTATCTTTGTAGTGGTAAAATCGGCGGTCCATTGTTCCTCGACAATCGCATCGGGATCGATCTCCGCTTCAACAGGGTCGAGGCCAAAAAGCCTTTTAAAAAAACCGAGCATGGTTACAATATACTCCAAAAGAGTCTGTTAAGTCGAGGTAATGATGAGTGATTCACAGGACAACAAGTTCGATCAGTTCATAAGCTGCGTAAAACAATTTTCGCGAAAGGCGCTTAAAGTGCTCCGCATGCGTTTTCTCGCCGCCGCCGCGCGGCTGCGGCAGGCGGGACATTTTATAAAGCGGCTGTTTCAGCAGAATCAGACGGACAACACGGTGCGAATTCCTTCCCTTAATCCGGCCGGTTATAAAAAGGGATCGTCCGTCCCCGTCATCGAAGCGGACATTGCCGATGACGAAACAAGTCTTCCCCAAAAACTGCTGCGTACCGCGCTCAACAATATACTCTGGATCTGGGCGGTCGCCATTGCTGTGGGAATCATCGTCTTTAAGCTGACGGCGGGAGGACTGCCGGGAATGGCAAGCCACCTTGTTTTTACCACCTGGTGGGAAGATGAACTGCCGCCGGATATCCTTCAGGGTCTTGTCACCGAATTTATGGAAAAGAATCCCGACATTCAGGTCAAATTAAAAAAGATGAGCCGCGATGAACTGCGCGAACTGCTTGCCGATGAAGACAAACGCGAAGACGCCGGCGACATTATCAGCGTCGATTCCTTTTGGCTGCCTTCGCTTGAGGCCGCTTCCCTGCTTTTGCCGCTCAATACCGCGACCGGCGAAAGCGGCCGCTACGGTCTTTCTCTTGTCTCGTTTATCAATCCGCTTTATTACAACATCAGGCTGCTGAGGGAAGCGGGCTTTGACCGGCCGCCCAAAACACAGGCGGAGCTGCTCACGTACGCGCAGCGCATCGACAAAGCGCCGGAAGGAATTTCGGGCGCGGCCCTTGCCCTGGGCGCCGGTGACAGCGAAAGCATATCCCGCGAGATCCTTTCGTGGATATGGAATTCCGCGGGTATTCCTGTTGAAAACGCCGAAGGCGTAACCTACGCCGATTATCACTTTGCTTCCAAACAGGCGATTCCCGCTTTTGAATTCCTCAACCAGCTCAAGAACAGCCTGTATCCCGATCCCTTTACGCTTTCCGCCAGACAAAAACTGGACGCCTTTAAAGCGGGAAAGATAGGCATGATCGTTGCGCCCTCCTGCGCGTTAAGGGATCTGCCGGCGGCTGAGTTCGGCGTTACCACCATTCCCTCTCCCGCCGCGTATATGGGAAAAAGCGCGTTCAGCCTTTCATCATGGTATGTGGGAGTGAGCGCGTTTACGACAAAGCAGGAAGAAGCGGAAACCTTTATCCGCTATCTGCGCGACAACGCCGGGGTTATCGCGGCGGCCGCTTACGCCATTCCGGGAAACGGCCGGCGCAATCCCGATATGGCCAAAGAATCCGCCAACTATGTAAAAGCTTTCGACATGTATGACGCCGGCGAAATGGTCCGTAACCGGCCGCCGCTTACATCGGAATTTAACGCCGCCGTCCGTACCGCCATAGGCCGTATGTTTTCGGGCGGCCAGACGCCGGCGGAAGCCGCGGCGGCCGTTCAGGCCGCGTGGGAGGAGGTGATAAAATGAATCTGCTGCAGCCCCTGGCCCTGATTCTTGCCTTTGGATTTGCGGGCGAGATTATCAGCCGCTTTATGCCTTTTGTGATGCCCGCCAGCGTAATAGGCATGCTTCTTATGCTCGCGGCCCTGGGCACGAAGCTGATTAAGGAAAAGCACCTGGGACAAACCGCCGATTACCTAAGCGCCAACATGGCTTTTTTCTTTCTGCCCGCCGCGGTAACAATTCTTGAAAATCTCGAACTTATTTTGCCCGCGGCGGTACAGCTGCTGATCATTGTTGTCGCGGCGGCGCTTCTTACTTTTTTTGCCGTTTACGGGACGGTGCGTTTTTTTCAGCGCATCACAGGGGGAGCAAAATGACCGAAACAATGACGGCGCTTTTTTCACTGCCCGTTTTCGGGATCATTCTTACCGTGTTTTGTTTTTATCTGGGCGTACAGACCAAGCGCCTGCTTCCCCACCCGCTGGTCAACCCGCTCTTTGTCGCCAACATTTACCTGATTCTGTTTTTTGTGTTTACTCCCCTTACCCTTCCGCAGTATATGCAGGGCGGCGGCATTATTCAGCTTTTTATCGTACCGGCCACGACGATACTGGCGCTCAAAATTTACCGGCAGCGGCGGCTGCTCTTTGCCAACATTATTCCCATTACAGCGGGTTGTATCACCGGCTCGATTGTCTCGATTGGTTCCGTCCTGCTGCTCTGCAAGCTCTTTAATATGGAAGAAGCGCTGCGGATATCGCTGCTCCCCAAATCGGTGACCACCGCCATTGCCCTGGAATTGTCCGAACAAAACGGGGGACTGCGCGGGCTCACCGTCACGGCGGTTATTTTTACCGGCATGACCAGCTGTGTTCTGGCTCCCTTTTTGATCAAGGTTCTCAAGCTTAAAGATCCGGTCGCCGCGGGAATTGCCATGGGCGCTTCGGGACACGCTATCGGAACTTCCGCGGCCATTGAACTGGGCGAAACGGAAGGCGCCATGAGCGGACTTGCCATGGCCCTTATGGGAATTATCACCAGCGTGATCTTCGCCGTTTTTATCTGATGCTGATCAATCCCCATGTTTTCGGCGGCTGCGTGCGCGTTCCCGCGTCGAAAAGCCACACGATACGGCGGCTCCTTTTCGCCGCCCTGGGAGACGGCCTTTCACGCATTGAGCGGCCCCTCGATTCGCTGGACGCCCGCTCCTGCGCGGAAGCGGTAAAGGCGCTGGGCGCCCGGGTGACGGAAGAACGATACGAAAACACTCTAGCCGCGTATCTTGTAGAGGGAAACGGCCGGCGCGGCGCAAACAGCGGCGCGCCCAGGCGCATTGACGCGGGCAATTCGGGTACGACCCTGTTTCTGGCTCTGGCCGCCGCATCCCTCGATTCTGTACCCTGTACCTTTACCGGCGACGAACAAATCGCGCGGCGCAGCGCCGGCCCCCTCCTTGACGCGCTTGCCGGCCTTGGCGTCAGTGTTTCATCGAATGGCGGCTGTGTCCCGATTACTGTCCGCGGTCCCTGGAAGGGAGGCCGCGTCAGCATTGAGTGCCCTACCAGCCAGTATCTTTCGGCGCTGCTGCTTGCCGCGCCTTTGGCCGGCAGGGGAATAACGACAGAAATTGACGTGCCGCTCCTCAACGAAAAACCCTATATCGAAATGACCATGGCCTATCTTGCCGCCCAGGGTTTATGCGCCGCGAACGGAGCGGCGGCGAATACCGCGGAAACGGCGGGCGGAATTACCTATACGCCCGGTTACAGCCATTTTCGCATTTCGGGCGGCGCGTCTTACCGGAGTCAGAACGGCCCCGTCGCGGGCGATTTTTCTTCCGCCGCCTTTCCCGCGGCGGCGGCGCTTATCTCGGGCGGCGAGCTTGCGCTGACCGGCCTCGATCCCGCCGACACCCAGGGCGATAAAATTTTTTTCGAGTACCTTAAAACGATGGGGTGCAACACAGGCTGGGAAGCCCCGGATACGGCGGAGTATGCCGGAGAAAACGGCCCCTGCCGGCGGCTGACCGTTTCGCGCTCCGGCCCCCTTAAAGGCGGCGTCTTTGACCTTAACGCCACGCCGGATATGCTGCCCGTCATGGCCGTCCTTGCCGCCTATGCCGAAGGGGAAACGGCCCTCGTCAACGCCGCCCACGCGCGGATCAAGGAAACGGATCGCATCGCCTGTATGGCCAAAGAATTATCCAGGCTGGGCGTTGACTGCGAAGAGCGGCCCGACGGCCTTGTTATTCACCCCGGGGGAAAAGCCGGCCCGCGGCGGCGGAATGTTCCGTGTCCGGCAAAAACACGGGGCCCCGTCACGGTAGACGGGCACGGCGATCACCGTATTGTTATGGCGCTGGCCTGCGCCGCCCTTGGAGCGGCGGGGCCCGTGGAAATTTTGGGCGCCGAAGCGGCGGATGTCACCTATCCGGGCTTTTTTGAATTAATCGGGGCGCGCAATTAAACCGCAAGTTTACCCGCGCCGCTTGAGCCTTTGGTTTAGTACGTTGAAATGTTATAATTAAGGCATGCGTATCATTATCGTGGGCGCCGGCCTTGTGGGAACCCAGCTGGCACAGCGTCTTATCGCGGAAAAGCACGACGTTACCTTAATCGAACGGGACGAAGATCGCGCCCGCCATGTTTCCAACCGCCTTGACTGCATGGTGATACAGAGCGAAGGAAACAGCATTCAGAACCTGGAAGAGGCGGGCATTTTCAAAGCCGACGCCCTGGTATGCGTTACCGATTCCGACGAAGTGAACATGATCATCTGCGGCCTTGCTTCACGTTATCCCAAACTGTTCCGCATCGCCCGCGTGCATAACGAAGAGTATGTGCGGCGCAATTTTCGGAATCAGGAACGGGCCGCTCTCATGGGCATCGACTTTTTTATTCACCCCGATGTTGAGGCGGCCCGCTCCGCTCTGGACGCCATTGAACACGGCGCCATCGGCGACGTGCTCTCCTTTGCCGGAACTCCCTATGAACTTGGTTCCATTGACGTGGGCGCCGGTTCCCGCCTTGACGGCCTTGCGCTTATGGACTTTCACGGCGTCCTGCCGGGGGAAAGCCTCGTAACACTCATCGAGCGCAAAGACGAAAGCATACTTCCGGCCGGTTCCGCCCGCATTCAGGCCGGAGACCGCATTCATCTTTTGGCCAGGGACAAAGAGTTAAACGAAGGTTTCCGGCTTGCCGGCCGCAGCGAAAAACCCATGCGCCGCATCGGCATTGTCGGCGGCGGAAGACTCGGTTCGCTCATTGCCGACGGGCTCTTCAACAAGGACAGGCCTGATCCCGAAGACGAAGGAAATGAAATAAAAGAAACCAAACGGCGCGGTTTCTTTTCGTTTTTAAAAACGCTGGTTCCCAAAGTCTTTAAACATGTGATGATTATCGAACAGGATTACGGTCTCTGCAAGGAATTATCAAACCGCTATCCCGAAGCCCTTGTCCTGAACGAAGATATTTCCGATGAAAATTTTATTTCCGAAGAACGTATTGATAATCTCGATCTTATTATTACCGCCACCGAACACCAGGAATTCAACATTATTACCGCCGTGTATCTCAAGTCGCGGGGAGTAGGCCGCGCCATCGCCATGGTCACCGGCGCGGGTTACGCCGCCATTGCCCGCGAACTGGGAGTAGATGTCGTTATTCCCCTCAAGTCCGTCGTCGTTGATTCAATTCTTTCTAAATTAATAGGCGGCGGCGTCAGGGGTGTTCACCGTCTGGGGAACAAGGTGGGCGTTCTTGAAATTGACATCGCCAAAGGTTCCCTTGCCGAAGGCAAATCGCTCAAGAACTTTCACCTTCCCGCGGGCGCGCTGGTCATGCTCGTAAACAGCGAAACGGAAAGCGGCTTTATTCCCAAAGGCGATTATGTTTATACCGCGGGGCACCGGATCATTCTTGCCGCCCGAAACGGAACAGAATCCGAAATCGAGAAAATTTTCGGCGGTCCAAACGAAGACCGCGGTGAAGTTTCCAAATGAAGCGGCGTATCGGCGGCAGTGTCAAACTGCTCGTTCTTATTCTCCTGATGATTGCGTTCTCCATGACGGCGCCGCTGATAATGGCCGTCTGTCTGGGCGAGCTGGCCATGGTACGTTCGTTTATCATTACCATGTCCGCGATGAGCGCTCTGGCGCTGCCGGTACTGCTGATCACCGGAAAACAGCAAATCCGCTTTTCCGCTTCCAACGGTTTTATTCTGGTGTTTTTTTCGTGGGTCGGGGCGTGCCTTTTGGGGGCGGCGCCCTACTTTATTTCGCGCTGTGTTCCCGGCCTTGCCGACGCGGTCTTTGAAAGCGTTTCCGGCTTTAGCACCACCGGCGCGTCGATAATCGCAGACCTTGACATCATGCCCCGATCCCTGATCTTTTGGCGGGCCGAAACCCACTGGCTCGGCGGCATGGGTATGGTTGTCCTTACCGTGGCGCTGCTCCCCCTGCTCGGCGTCGGCGGTTTCCGCCTGATCAAGGCGGAAACAACAGGCCCCGAAAAGGGCCGCATTACCCCCAAGATCACGGAGACGGCAAAACTCCTGTGGATTATGTACGTCGCCCTTACCGCCGTCCAGACAGTGTTGCTGCGCTTTGCCGGAATGAGCGTCTTTGACGCGGTGATCCACGCTTTTTCTACCATGGCCACCGGAGGCTTTAGCTCCCATAACGAAAACCTCGCTTATTTTGCTTCACCGGCGATCCACTGGATCACGATTGTTTTTATGCTTATCGCCAGTTATAACTTTAGCCTGCTCTTTCATCTTTTGCAGCGTAAATTCCGCGAAGTCTGGAATAACAGTGAGGGACGCGCCTATCTTGCGATAGTCGCGGTATCGGTAATTATAATTACCGCGGCGCTTACCATTCCCGCGCCGGGTTTTGAACAGCAGCCGGAAGCTCTTTCAACTTTTGGCGGCAGGGTGCGCGGCGCTTTTTTCTATGTCGCAAGCATTGTTACGACAACGGGTTTTACCGCTCTGGATCAAAACCTGTGGCCGCCCGCCGCCAAGGCGGTGCTTTTTATTCTTATGCTTGTCGGGGGTTGTTCGGGTTCAACCGCCGGCGGGGTCAAGGTTATCCGCCATGTAGTGCTCTGGAAGCAGTGCGGTAACGAACTGCGGCGCATTATTTATCCGCGCGGCGTGTTTTCGATACGTCTTAACAAAAAAGTGGGCCGCAAGGATGTGGTATACGGCGTTTCGGGTTTTATCTTTTTGTATTTTGCGCTGGCCGCCCTGGGCATGATCGTGGTAGCAAGTACGGGGCTGGATCTTTTTTCCTCCCTTAACACCAGCCTCCTTGCCATTGGCAATATCGGCCTGGGCCTTGGAAAAGTCAATTCCGCCGAAGCCTTTCATCTTTTTCCCGCTTACGTTAAATGGTTTTTATCCTTCATCATGATTGCCGGACGTTTGGAATTGTGGACGGCCGTTGTGTTTTTCTCGAGAGATTTCTGGCGCAGCGCCCTGTAAGTATTTATAGTATTTATGGTAGATAAACAGTCCCATAACGCCGTTCCGCCGTTTTTACCAAGTTTTTACGGTTCCATAACAAAACACTAACGGTTTTTCCCTATCAATAAAACCGATGCTCCGCTGTAATACGGCGGGCCTCAACAGTTTATACGATAAGGAGATTGTTATGAATTCTGTAAAAAAGGCCGGTTTTGCCTTCTTGCTGGGGGCGCTGGTTTTTGCCGGTGCTGCGAGCTGTGTAAAGACAAACACGGACGCCGCCGCGTCGGGGCCGGAAGAACTGGTGATGTGTTACCTTCCCAACGAGGCGAGTGAAGAGCTGGCCGAATACCGGAGCGCCCTGCAGGGTGAATTAAGCGCTGCCCTGGGCATCACGGTAACGGAGATCAACGCGGCGGATTACAATGCCGTGGTGGAGGCCATGCGGACCAAACATGCCGACATTGTTTATTACGGCCCTGTCTCGTACGTGCAGGCCGCTGAACGGGCGGGGGCGGAGGCCATGGTTACCCCCGCGGTCTTTGGCGACAAGAGCCGGGCCGGGTATACGTCGAAAATTATCGTCAAGGCCGGAAGTTCCATCAAAACCCTTGAGGATCTGCGGGACAAAACCTTTGCCTTTGTGGACCCCGCTTCTACCTCGGGCAATTATGTGCCGACCCTGGAGTTAATGAACACCTTTTCCGGCATGACCAACGAGGATTTCCACACCAACGGTAAATTTTTCTCTTCCGTAACATTTTCCGGAAAACACCAGAACGGCCTTCAGGGGGTGATCAACGGGGATATCGACGCGGCCCCCATTGCCTCGGATATTCTGGCGGCGGAAATCGCCGCGGGCCGGGCCAGGGAAAGCGATTTTGTGGTGATCCACGAATCCCCCAAAATTCCTTCTTCTCCCATTGCCATCAGGAGCGATCTGCCCCAGGATCTAAAAGAAAAAGTCAAGCGGTTTCTTTTGGGCTACAAAGATCCCAGCTACTTTCAGTACATGCTCGGCCTGTCGCCGGAACAAAAGCCGGAATTTGTGGAAGCCTTTGACGGCGACTACGACTATGTCCGGGACCTCATGGCGAAGGTGATCCCCCAATAAGATGAGCATGTTCCAAAAACTGAAATTTTGAAACGGCCTCAAGTGCGAGGTAAACCAATCCCAAAACTCAGGAGAGTTTTGGGATTGGTTTTAAGGCCTTG
>JAITBL010000271.1 GCA_031283575.1 Treponema sp.
TGGACCTCGCCCTCGCGGATCAGGATCGTGTCCCTGTCGCGTATAATATAGGCCGTGTCGCCTATCGCCGTAAGGCCGAAACCCCGGGCCGGTAAAAAACGATAATGGTAAATTTCCGGCTGCGGATGGTGGTGGGGCGGATAACTCGACCATTTGCCCGGCACACCGATTACTTCGCCAATCACCAGATTTGACTCGCTCCGGTTGGCGTCGTCAAAACAGGTGCGCACGACGCGCGTGGAAGTTTCCCTCATTGTGCCCGCGCCGCGCATTTCGCTCCGGCATTCTTCCGGCGTAAAGAGCCTGGCGTCAAAGACGGCGGGATTATCCGTCGCCGTATAAAAGAATTCCGCCCCCCGCGCTCCGGCCTTGATGACGGTGCGCGTTCCCCTGGATACGGAAAGGCACCAGGGGGAATAATCGAAGAGATTGCCCCGCTCAATTTCCTTTGAGCCGCCGCCGCCCCTTCCCTCCCAGGAAATCACGGCCGCGCCCTCGGCAAGGAGCCAGCACTGTTCGTCCGCGGCGCTTTCCGTTTCCCATGTTTCGCCGGAAAGCAGTTTGACCACGCCGAAATCCATAAGCATATCGGCGGTAACGCCGCGGCGCGGTACCAGTTCCGTATAACCCCGCGCGAAGGGCGTTTTGTGATGAATCTGCATAAACTGCCTCCAAAAACCACAATAATAACGTTATGAAAGCCGTTTTGCCGCCCGTTGTCCGCCGCGGAGCGGCGCAGTACGCGGGATTGCAAACGTTTTTAGTCTTCGCAACATTATCGTAATGCCAAAAAACACGTTTGTAAAGTACTTTTTTTAAATTTTTTGAACCGAAATAGCTAATTCTTTGTATAACAAAGAATTATACTTTTAAAAAAAGTAAAAAATTCCCCGCGGATAACGGCAAAAACCGGCTTTCTTCAAAAAGAAAACGTTTGCAGTTATTCGAAAGTCCGGTACACGAAAGAATATTTCCGCTTACAGGCTTTCAGGGCGGGTTTCCGTCCTGAAGGCCTGTAATGGCTCTCCCCGCCGCGAATCACCAGGCCTGTTTGATTTCGGCAATGCTTACCGGACGCTTTTCCTTGAGGGACTTGCCCGCCGCAAGGGCCGCGTACATGTCTTCAAGGCCGTCTTCGCCGGAGACCGCCGTAGCCGTGTTGCTGCTAACGGCGTCGATAAAGGCGATCATTTCGTCAATAAAGGCCTGCTTGTAGCGTTCCAGGAAGAAGTACAGGGGTTTTTCCGCGCTAACCCCCTGCGCGTTGGAAAGCCGCACCGTATTGGGGACGTCGTTTTCCGCGGCCGCGGCGCCTTTGGAGCCGAAAACCTCAACGCGCTGGTCATAGCCGTAGACCGCCTTGCGGGAATTGTCGATAACCCCAATCGCGCCGTTCTCGAACTTGAGGGTGACCAGCGCGGTGTCCACATCCCCCGCCTTGCCGATTTCCGGATCAACCAGAACGGCGCCGGCGGCGTAGACCTCGGTAACGGCGCTCCCCGCCTGGAAGCGGGCCATGTCGAAGTCGTGGATCATCATATCGATGAAAATTCCGCCGGAAACGGCCACATAGGCCGGCGGCGGAGGTTCGGGATCACGGGAAGTGATCTTTACTATCTGGACCTCGCCGATTTCGCCGGCGAGTGTGTAGCGCCTGATTCGGGCAAAATTGTGATCAAAACGGCGGTTAAAGCCAATCTGGAGCTTAACCCCCGCCTTTTGGACGGCCGCCAGGGCTTCTTTTACCTTGGGAACGCTCAGGTCGACGGGTTTTTCGCAGAAAATTTGTTTTCCGGACCGGGCCGCCGCTATCGTCATGTCGGCGTGGGTATCGGTGGAACTGCAAATGATAACCGCCTCTATTGAAGAATCTTTGAACAGATCCCCGGGATCCTTTGAAATGATCCGCGCCCCGAGGCCTTTGGCCCAGCTTTCCTGCTCCGGCGAGAGCCTGATGTCGGCGATTCCCTCCAGTTTTGCCTGGGGAATGAACCGCGCGATGTTTTCGGCATGGATCTTTCCGATCCGTCCCGCCCCGATAATCCCGATCTTTAACGCCTCAGCCATCTTTTCCTCCTCTTCGCATGGCGCGAGCTTCCGCGCAAAATTGCAAACGTTTTTAGCTCTACGAGAAGTATGTTACCCCAAAAAAATCATCCTGTAAAGCATTTTTTATAAAAAAAATTTGCCAAAAATCGCTAATTCCTTATATAACAACAAATTAAAAAAATCACGAATTTCAAAATTCTTCTTGACAAAATGCTTTTCAACGCTCATTATTGAAAGCGAAAACGTTTGCAGACTTGCCGGCAATTTCCGGTATGGAAGAGAGACCGGCAGGGCCTGAATTTCATGAGGAGGAATCGTATGAAAAAAGCGTTTGTTATCGTAGTGTTGGTTTTGGCCGCACTGACCATGGTTTCGTGCAGCAAAAGCAGCGAATCCAAGACGGCTCTGGTGGGTTATGTTATCAACAACATGAACGATACTTTCCAGACTTACATTGTGGATGCGTTTAAGGAGTATTACGCCGATAAACCGGACTACACCGTTGAGGTCCAGGACGCCCAGGAAGACGTGGTTAAACAGCAGGACCATGTGAACAACCTTATCAACAAGGGCGCGAAGGCCCTCGTGGTAGTTCCCGTCAATACCAGCGCCATGGGGCCCATTACCCAGGCGGCCCAGGACGCCGGTATTTCCCTCGTGTATGTCAACCGTAATCCCTTTGGGGAATCCAATCCTCCGGCCAACATCTACTATGTCGGTTCCCAGGAAATTGTGGCCGGCACCCTCCAGGCGGAAGCTATGGGCGCCCTCCTTAACGGAACGGGCGGAGTCTGCATCCTCATGGGGAAGCTTGACAACGAAGGCGCCATACTCCGGACCAAGGGCAACAAGGACACGATTGCCTCAAAATTCCCCGGCATATCGATTCTGGCCGAGGAAACCGGCAACTGGCAGCGCGATCAGGGCATGAGTCTTACCGAAAACTGGATCACCGCTCACGGCAGCAACCTCAAGGGCATTTTGGGGAATAACGACGAAATGGCCCTGGGCGCCGTTGAAGCCCTCAAGGCCGCCAACCGAACCGACGTAATCGTCATGGGAGTGGACGCCATTCCCGACGCGCGGGTAGCGGTTGCCGGCGGCGATATGTCCGCCACCGTGCTGCAGGACGCCGTAGGCCAGGGCCGGGGCGCGGCGGAAGCGGCCTACAAAGCCCTTCAGGGTCAAAGCCAGGATCCCATCAGCTGGATTCCCTTTGTGTTAATCGACAAGAGCAACATTGCCCAGTATCAGTAAACACGGCGCGGCGGAATGAGCCTTCACGGCGAAGTCCGCCGCCCGTACAGGGAGCTCCGGTCATGCCGGAGTTCCCTGTTGAAAGCCGTTCCAAAACTTCGGTTGCGGAACGGTTTCCAGGATGTTTCGCAGGTCTTAAATCCTTGTGTAATTTGAGAAGGAGTTTATAGTGAGCGGTGAATATCTGCTTGAGATGAACCATATCATCAAGAATTTTCCCGGCGTTCAGGCCCTTAAGAGCGTTGACCTTAAGGTAAAGCGCGGAGAAATTCACGCCCTCATGGGCGAAAACGGAGCGGGAAAGTCCACGCTGATGAAGTGTATCGCCGGTATCTACAAACCGACTTCGGGCGAAGTTATTTTTGACGGTGAGGTTCAGGAACCGTACACGCCGGCGGAAGCCCTGGCCAGGGGCATTACCATGATACATCAGGAACTTTCCCCGGTACTGCACAGGCCCATTATGGAAAACGTCTGGCTGGGCAGGGAGCCGCTTACCAGGTTCGGTTTTGTGGATCACAGGAAAATGTACGAGCTGACCAGGGGAGTACTCAGGGAAATTGAGCTGGAGGAAGATCCCGCTTCACTTATGTCCACCCTGACGGTCGCAAAAATGCAGATGGTAGAAATTGCCAAGGCGGTTTCCTACAACGCGAAACTTATTATTATGGACGAACCCACCTCTTCGCTGGCCGAAAAGGAGATCAATCAGCTCTTTACCATTATGCGCAAGCTCAAATCCCAGGGAAAGAGTATTATCTTTATAACCCACAAGATTGACGAAATTTACGAGATCACCGACCGTGTTACCGTCTACCGCGACGGCTCCTATATCGGTTCCGAAAAAACGGCGGATCTCAAACTGGACAAGCTTATCAACATGATGGTGGGCCGGGACGTAAAGGAAATGTTTCCCAAAATTCCCTGCCCCATCGGCGAGGTTAAACTGGAGATCAGGAATCTTTCAAACCGTAAATATTTCAAGGACGTCTCGTTTACCGTCCGCCGGGGCGAGATACTCGGCATCGCGGGGCTTGTGGGGGCGGGCCGTACCGAAGTGGTGGAAACGATTTTCGGCATGAGGCCCAAAAGCGGCGGCGAAGTATTTATTGACGGAAAGAAAATCGAGATCAAAAGGCCTGTGGACGCTATCGAAAACGGCATGGCATGGCTTACCGAAGATCGCCGGGGTTCGGGGATATTCCCCATGCTGACGGTTCAGTTGAACATAGCCATCGCCACCATTCCGAAATTCCTCAACATGATAGGGCTTATCAGGGAGGCGCAGCTTAACAAAGTCTGCGAGGAGTACGTAAAAAAAATACAGGTCAAGACTCCGAGTCTGGATCAGCATGTGGAAAATTTGAGCGGCGGAAACCAGCAAAAGGTGCTGGTCGCCCGATGGCTTATGACTAACCCCGACATACTGTTTGTCGATGAACCGACGAGGGGTATTGACGTGGGCACCAAGTCGGAGATACACCGGCTTATCTCAAAATTGGCGGGAGAAGGCAAATCCATCGTGATGGTTTCTTCCGAACTGCCCGAAATTATGGGGATGAGCGACAGGATCATGATCATGCACCAGGGCAAGGTTACCGGTATTGTGGAAAATACCAAAGATCTGACTCAGGAAAAATTGATGGCCTATGCCACCGATACCGTTGAAATATACAAGAAATCCAAGGAGGCAAAATAATGGTTGCTACCGGTTTAACCTTTAGGAATATCGTAAAAAAATACGGTATTGTGCTCGTTCTTTTTTTGATGATCATTTTACTCAGCGTTATCAAGCCGGCCTTTTTCAGGCCCAATAATATTTTTAACGTTTTGACGCAGGGGTCCATCTTCGGCATCATGGCCCTGGGTATGACCTTTGTGATTATCTCCAAGGGGATAGATCTTTCCGTCGGTTCCGTCCTGGCCTTTGCGGGGGTGGTGGCGGCGAGCCTGGGACAGATTGCCGGCGCCACGGAAAAATATTTTCCCAATATGCCGGCGCTGCCGGTCATCGTGCCGATATTCGCGGCCCTGGCCATAGGGGCCTTTTGCGGGTTTACCAACGGCTTCCTTGTCGCCAAGACCAAGATACCCGCCTTTATCGCCACGCTGGGCATGCAGACCGTGGCCAGGGGCTTTGCCCTGATTTATACCTCGGGCCGGCCGGTAAGTAATCTTATCCCCTCCCTCACTTTTTTTGGGGGAAAGGTCTTCAAGGTTGTCCCCATTCCGGTGATCATTTATTTTATCATGATCGTGATAAGTTATATCCTTCTTACAAGAACCAGGTTCGGCAAAAATACCTATGCCATCGGGGGTAATATTACCGCCGCGGAAGTGTCGGGGGTCAAGGTTTCCAAGAACCTGATCCTTATTTACACCTACTGCGGACTTTTGGCGGGACTGGCGGCCATCGTGTTTGCCGGCCGCGTGGGGAGCGTTCACCCCGGCGCCGCCGACGGATACGAGTTAACCGCCATCGCTTCCACCACCATCGGGGGAACTTCCCACTCGGGCGGCATCGGAACCATAGGCGGGGCCTTTGTGGGCGCCATGGTACTTGCGGTACTGCGAAACGGTTTTACCCTCCTCAATGTCAACGCTTACTGGCAGAAGGTTGCCGAGGGCCTTATCATCGTCGTGGCGGTTATTTTTGATATGCGCAAAAACGCAAAGCGTGATTAACATGAACAAAATACGAATAGGATCCGTCGGCCTGGGCCGGCTCGGACTTCAGCACGCGGTCAACATCGCCAGCAGAGTGCAGCACGCGGAGCTTGCCGCGCTCTGCGATGTGGACGCCGCCAAATTAAAGGAAGCCGCGGACAGGATCGGCGTACCCCGCCGTTTTGCGGCTTTTGAAGAAATGATCGCCTGCAAGGACATCGACGCGGTTGTACTGGCGTCGCCGTCGGCGCTTCATACCGGACAAATCGCCGCGGCCCTGGCCGCGGGAAAACACGTCTTTTCCGAAAAACCCCTGGGGGTGAATGTAGCTGAGTGTAAAGAAGCGGAAAAGGCCGTCGAAGCCCACCGTGACATGGTTTTTATGCTGGGCTTTATGCGGCGTTTCGATGAATCGTATCAGTACGCTCACGACAAAGTGGCGGCGGGGGAAATTGGAAAACCCATACTCTTTCGCTCATACAGCCAGGATCCGGAAAAGTTCATCGCCGGCGCCATTGCGTTTGCGCCCCATTCGGGCGGGCAGTTCCTCGACATGGCGGTTCATGACATCGATCTGGCCCGCTGGTTCGTCGGCTCCGAGCCGGCGACGGTATACGCTGTCGGCGGCTGTTATGCCCACGACGAATTCGCGGCCAGCAGGGACGGCGATAATGTATCCTGCCTGATGAAGTTTAAAAACGACTGCATGGTGTTTTTGTTTGCCGGCCGTACCGCGCCCCACGGTTACAACGTGGAAACGGAAATTATCGGTACGAGGGGAATTCTGCGCATCGCTTCGGTGCCGCAAAAGAATTTGGTCGAAGTTCTTGACGGCGGCGGTGTCCGCAGGGAATGCAGCCAAAACTTTTTGGAGCGCTTCGACAGCGCTTATGTCAACGAGCTTCAGGAGTTTGTCAACTGTATCATCGAAAAGCGCAAGCCCGCGGTTACCGTGTACGACGGCACCCGCGTTTCGGAGATCGCCTATACCTGCAAGGCGGCGTTTGAGTCGGGCGAACTTATCAAGTTTTAGCGGTTAAACTGCCGCGGCGCTTTAGCACACGCGCGGAGGGGACATGGTCAGCATCAAAGATATTGCAAAGCAGGTGGGCATGTCTCCCTCCACCGTCTCGCGCGTGGTCAACGGAAAAAAATACGTCAACGCGGCCAAACGGGAACAGATACTCAAGCTGATTGAGGAAACCGGTTATGTTCCCGACAAGGCCGCCCGGAGCATGGTGCTCCAGCGGAGTTTTACCGTAGGCATTGTTATCCCCGACACCTTCAATATGTTTCAGCGCCAGCTCTTTTCGATTATTGAGCGGCACCTTGAATCCTTTGGCTATCACACGCTGTTCTTTTTTGTCAAATTCGAGGATTTCAGCGAAGCGGACTGTCTGGCCCGCCTTAAAGCCGAAAAACTTGACGGGGTGATCATGCTCCACGAAATCAAGAATCCGCTTTTTTACGATTATCTTTTAAAAACGGGACTTCCTTCGGTAAGCGCCACCTTTCGCTATCCGGGAATTCCCTCTATCCATGTAAACGAAGAACAGGCTTCCACGGACGCGGTCAACCACCTTATCAGCCTGGGGCACCGGAACATTGTAATGATTTCGGGCGACGGTTTTACGTTTGGCCGCCAGCGGGCGGAAGGTTATTTCCAGGCCCTTACCGAAGCCAATATCGCCTGGGTAGAAAAACGCGTCGTCTTTGTACGATCCTACACCCCCGAGTTCGGGATATACGGCATGCGGGAACTCTTGCTGCGCGAAGGGCGGAATTTTACCGCCCTTTTTGCCGCCACCGACGAGCTTGCCATCGGCGCCATAAGGGTGCTCCGCGACGAAGGGATCAGGGTGCCCGAAGATGTTTCCGTGGTGGGTTTTGACGACATCGACATTGCCAATTACATGGTTCCCCGTCTTACCACCGTAAGCCAGCCGCTTACCGAGATGGGCGAGAAAACCGCCCTTGCCCTGCACCGCAGCATCAACAGCGCCAACGGAATACCCCCCGATCAAATTCTGCCCTACAAACTGATCATCCGTGAATCGACACTAGCACATAAGTCCCCTTCCGTGGTAGCATAGAGCCAACATTATTTACGGAGGACAAGTATGGCGATTTCACCTTTTTTTGAGAATAACGACTATTTTATTGATGAAAAAGTGGCCTTTCTCAAGTTTACCAACGCCTATAAGGTGTACAACTCTGGGGGCGAACAAATCGGCGCGATACAGGAGACCATGCACGGCGGCCTTAAGCTGCTCAGCCTGTTCGTAAACAAGGCGTTCTTTCCCTTCAAGCTCAACATTCTGGACACCGAAGGCAAAGTGCTGGCAACCATCAAGCGGGGCTGGACCTTCTTTATGTCGAAGATACAGGTGCTCAACGCGGAGGGTTCTCCCGTCGCTTCCATTAAACAGCAGTTTAAACTCTTTAAGCCGACCTTCCATATTTTTGACATGGGTGAAAGGCCCCTCGCTTCGATTACCGGCGACTGGAAAGCCTGGAACTTTACCATTACCGACGCCGGCGGCAGTCAGATTGGAACGATTACCAAAAAGTGGAACGGTATCCTTAAAGAAGCCTTTACCACGGCTGATAAATACATAGTATCGATCAAACCGGGTGTGGCCGAAGATTCCGGCAAGATCGCGATTGTGGCTACGGCGATTACCATTGATATGGTGCTTAAAGAATCAAAGTAAAGCCGGAGTATATGAAAAAACCAGCCGTTTTTTTTGTTATGGTCCTGTCGGCGGCAGCGCTTTTTGCCCAGGGAATACGTCCCGACACCCTGGAGCCGGACAGCCGCGTGAGGCGTGTTCCCGCCCAGCATGAAAACTGGATCACGCGGACCATCCACGAAAAAGACGAAGACTGGTTCAGCTATACCGCGCCCGCGGACGGGGTGCTTGCCGCCGAAACGGAAGGCGATTTTGATATGGTAATGGAACTTTTTGACGGCGTGTCGCGGGTGGAAGTAAACGACGACATTTCCGACGAAAATACCAATTCAAAGCTTCTGTATCCGGTAGAAGCGGGGGGCGTCTACACGGTTTTGCTCTACGGTTACGGACACGCCGAAACCGGCGCGTACCGTATCCGCGTCCGCCTGGAGCAGGACCCCACCGAACCGAACAATACCCTGGCCCAGGCGTTTCCCGTCAAAACGGAAGCGGTAACGGGATACATTTATCCTTCGGGCGATGAGGACTGGTATGTGATCACGGTTCAGAACGGGGCCCAGCTCATCTATACCACGGGAAACGCCGACGTGATTCTTGCCCTTTATGACCAGAGCGGGACGCTTCTTGCCTCGGACGATGATTCACGCGGCGGCGGCAACGCCCTGATTAAACGGGATATGCCGGCGGGGACCTGCTACATAAAGGTTGCCGGCTATGAAACTGAAACCGGCAGATACGATCTCCACATCCTGTACCGTAAACCCATTCCGGCCGACCCCTACGAAAATGACGGCGCGCCCGAGACGGCCAAAGCGATACAGGCGGGGGTTTCCCAGCAGCGGACTTTTTCTTCTTCCGATGATGAAGACTGGGCGTTGCTGCGCGTTACCCACGCGGGAAATTATGAAATCAGCGCGGCGGGTTTTGTTCAAAATCAGGACACCTACCTCGAGATTTTTGACGAGGCGAAAGAGGAAATTGCCAGCGATGACGACGGCGGTGAAAACTTCGGCGCTTCGATCACCCTGTATCTGGAGCCGGGAATTTACTATATCAAGGCGACAACCCTCAACCCGGAACCCCTGCTCAATTACAACTACACCCTGAGTGTGCAGAGCCGGTAAAACAGGCGCAGTCAGCCGCGGGCTTTTGAAAGTATCTCCGGGTTATCGGCCACATAGTTTAGCACATCGGCCATAATGCCGGTGTACCCGCTCCCCAGGGCTTTGTACTTTTCAAGGCAGTCAGGGACAAGCCGGATAGTAACGGCTTGCTTCCGGCTGCGCCGGTTCCGTTCCGCCGCAAGCATGGCAAATTCCCGCAACGCTTCCGGCGTAGACCGGGGCGCGTCTTCCGTATAATTTATAGGCCCCCGCGCCGCTTTCTTCGCCGCTTTAATAACGTCTTTAGGTGGCTTTTGTCCAACCTTTACCGTCGATGTGATAATACCCATGGTAACTTCTCCTTTCCGCTTTATCCGCGGCACGCGCTGTTATGATCCGCTTGTTACCCCGGC
>JAITBL010000068.1 GCA_031283575.1 Treponema sp.
CCGGGTGCTCCAGCCTCAAGGCCATTACTCTGCCCAAGGGCCTTATCAGTATCGGAGAGCTGGCCTTTGTCATTTGCTGGAACCTCAAGACCGTTACCTTGCCCGCAAGTCTTATCGCCATCGGCGGAGGGGCCTTTGCCGGATGCCCCAGCCTTGAATCCATAACCGTGCCGGCCCTGGAACCTCCCGTACTTGACGGTGAATTGGTAAGCGTGGATATCCCAACCATCTACGTTCCCGCCGCCGCGCTGGCGGCATACAAAAACGCGCCGGGCTGGAAGGACTATGCTGACAGGATACGGGCCATAGGGGATTAACGCCCCATATCAGCGGGTTTGTGCGCCGCGCTCACCGGTTCGCGCGCTTTAGTGAGCAGAAGGGGCCTGTTAGAGTTTTGCTGCAGACGGGGGCTTTTTTGGGGCCCCACGCTGTGTTACATTAACCGGGGCCGCCGCGCTCACTGGTTCGCGCGCTTCATCGAGCGCATATCGAAAATGATGAAAACGGCGAAGAGGATCAGGGCGGCGCAGAGGGAGGCGAGCTGTATGGTCCGGTCGGGGGTAAAAAAGGGCTGGTTGGCGTTCCTGACGAGGCCGGCTTGCAGGGGCCGGTTCCGCGCGCTGGAGAGTCCCACAATACGGACAAAACGTTCCTCGCCGCGCCCGTAGCCCAGTTCGCGCGCCTTGACGCGTATCGTCTCGGAATCGTAAAGCAGGGCGTCCATGTTTCCCTCAAGTTCACGGTTGGTCTGCTGGAGCTTTTCAAGATTGGCGAGCAGCTTTTCCCGTTCCCGCAGCAGTTCGCGATAGGGAACCAGTCCCGCAGAGCCGTTAAAAACAACGGCGCAGGTATAGACGACAATGGCCGTCCAGGGAACAAGGAGGTACTTGGCTAATCTCATCATATAATTTACGGTTTTTTCAGGCCCCGTCTTAACTGAAGGTCCATTGACAACTCTCAAAGCCTTGAGCTACCATTAAGATTGAGGTAGAAGTTCCGATAATTTTGGTATACGTGTTTTAGCGGGAGCTGTTCATGGCTGGAAAAAACGATCCTTCAATATATGACGACAGAAGCACCATCGGGTCCTCCGACGAGCTGGACGAGTACGGCGTGTGGGTAAAGAGCGAGCCACAGGATCTTTCCGCCTCTCTGCCCGATATGGACGATCTGCCCGGTTTTGAAGATTTTAACGAGTCTGCCTTTGATACGCCGGCGCCGGTCCTCCCCGACAGCGATACGGAAGAATCCGTGGACGACGGCCTTGAATTTGAAGAAGTGGCCGAAAATTCCGAACTTCCCGACGGTTTGTCGCCGGCGCCCATCGACAAGGATGGTTTTACCGAAGTTTCAATGGATGATTTTATCGATTCGGAATCCCCGGGGATAGATTTCGGCGATCTTGATACAACGGTTCCCGAGATTGTCGATACCGAAGATTTTGAAAAAGCCCCCGCTCCCGGAGCGGAACCCGCCGGCGGAACCGCAAGCCGTGAAGCTTCCTCCCCGGACCTTTCGACGCAGCTTCTCATGAAGATTGCCGACGAGCTTTCTTCCATTCGAACCGAACTTTCCAGCCTGAAAAAAGAGCTTGCCTCGGTTAAAACGGGCGAGGCCAAAGCGGAACCCGACGATGCCGCCGGTTTCTTTGACGAAGAGGACGATGAAAAAATCGCCCTGACGGGCGACGAACTGGAAAATATTCTCAATACCGCCAACTTTACCGAAGAGGCCGGTTCCGATCAGGGCGAGTCGATAAGCGACTTTGACCTTGATACCGAAACCGATACTCCCGCCGCCCCCGAAACCGCTCCTCAGGTGGTGAACGAGGAGAGCCTCTTCACCGAAGAAGAAACGGTGATGGGCGACGACGAAAGCATCGAACTGGATATCGAAGACGTACAGCTTGCCGAATTTGACGAAAAGGGCGAAAGCCCCGCCGGCGACAACATTATCAGCGATGATTTTGACGTTTCCCTTGATCTTGACAACCTTGAGGAAGACGGGGCGCTTCCTGATTTTAACGAACCGTCTGAATTGAGCAATCTGCGCGAAGTGGGCGCCGAGCCGCTTACTCCCCCTCCCGAGGACACGAGTTATCTGGAAGAAGATCCCCTGGCCCCGCCGGATATCGACGATATCAGCGGGGGTTTTGATCTTTCGGGCGCCGTCATTGACGAGCCGGATTTAAGCGCTTCCATTTCCGAAAATCCCGTGACCGAACCGGCCATTGACAACATTTCCATTGATCTGGATATGGAAGAATCCGCGGGTCAGGAAACGACCGCCGACGATTTCAGCTTTGAGACCGAAGAAACCATCGAGATACCCGTCAGCGACGCCCAACCGGCGATTGATGACGGCTTCCCCATAAGCGAAGATTTTGCCGCCGCGCCGGAAACGGGCAATTATGACTTTACCGCCACGATGCCCCCGGCCGAAGAGACTCCCCCTCCCTCCGCCGCGGAAGAGGACGGCATACCGGGGAACCTCAAGCAGGAACTCAAAACGGTGCTTTCGTATATGGACCAGCTTTTGGAATCCCTGCCGGAAGATAAAATCGAAGAATTTGCCAAGAGCGAATACTTCGACACCTACAAAAAGCTCTTCGAGGAATTGGGTCTCGTATAAATGGGGCTTTTAAGTAAAGCCGCGCCTGATACCACCAAAGCAGAACTCGACGATATCGGAAAGATACTCTGCAGCAGGATCATTTCGCTGCCCCACGACAGTTTGGCCGCCGAAACGGCAATCTCCCTGTTAAAAACCTACAGCCCCTTTCAGGCGGGTCTCTGCCTTTCACGCGCGGAGGGAAGCTACCGTTCCTACGCCTCGGTCGGAATGGGGACCATCAAAATAGAGCTGGACGAAAACGCCCTGGTCCGTATACACGGCAAGAACTATTACCGCGTTAATTATGAAGCGCCGTCCGGACTGCTCGCGGACGGCTGCCGGTTTTGGGCGTTTTCCCTGGACCCCCGCGACAATTCGGGACTACGGACAATCTTTGACGGGAAAAAATTGCCTGCCGCCATTGTCATGATTGCTTCGGCCGTTGAGCTGCCCCTGGATCAGATCGACGCCATCCTTCGCCAATGCGCCCGCCGTTTTATCCAAAGCCGGATCAACAGCGAAACGGAAGAAACACCGGCGGCAGCGGCAGTTACGGAAGAAACATCCGCAACGGGAGAAGGCGTTGAACTGATTCTCGAAAGACCCGCCTGTATCGCGGAAAACGGCTTTATCGTTCCCGAAGATCACCTTACCGGCGCGGGCATCGAAGAAGTCTCGGTAATGGAAGGAGTTATCGCCGGACGGCGGGGACTTCTCAACCGCATTAAAAATTCCCGGCCCGAAACACGTAACGCCGCGCCGGCCGTCAAGACGCCCCCGGCTCAAAACATGGCGGAAAAACTGGCTATGGAAACCCTTGAGCGCGCCCGTGATCAGCTCGGCGTATTCCAGGGTTTTATTATCGAACCGATCAAGTACGGCGCGGGTGAATTCGCGGGCCGTATCGCGGCCATGATTTCCCCGCAGGGAATAGTCCGCGCCCTCTCCCCTACCCGCGTTCTGGTGCTTTTTAACCGCGACGCCGACGGGGAGCTTGTCATCCACCGCATTACGCGCTTCGTTCAGGGAAGAAACGTTTTTTCATTCAAGGGAAACGAAATCGGCGAGACTTTTTCCCTGATTAAATCCGTCCTGTGACCGAGCGGCTTCTCCATGCAAAAAACGGCCTTCCCGTCGTTGTACGCGGCAGCGCCGCCCTTCATTCCCGTTATGATCCCGTATCCGAAGCGGCCCGCTATGTCGCCGCTTTGGACGCGGCCCCAAACAGCGAGGCCTTTTTACTTGTTGAGCCGGCGCTTGGTTACCTCGCGGAACCGCTGAAACAGCGCTTTCCACGGGCGCGTATCTACGGCCTTCACAGTTCCGCTTTTTTTTCACGCTCCGAGGCCGGCAAAGTATCGCGCATCGCGCCGGACGCGAACTGGACCCCCGCGCGGGAGATCAGCCTTGAGGATTTTCTGGAAGACGCCCTTGAGGGAATCGCCGTCGAAAAAGTCAGAATCGTCGAATGGCGGCCCGGTATCGACGCTTACGGCAAACAGAGCCTCGCGTTGTTTGCCCAAACCGCGGAAATCATCAGGCGTATCCACGCCAACCGGGTAACCGAAAAAGCCTTTGCCCGCCGCTGGGTCCGCAACTTTCTGCGTAACCTCGATCTGCTGGACGCCGCCGTTACCCACGTACGGGGAAACGCGCCGGTCGTGGTCTGCGCCTCGGGGCCAGGCCTGGAAGAAGCGATTCCGCTGATTTCACTGTCCCGCCCGTCTATTTTCCTCGCGGCGGTTTCTTCGGCGGCGCCGGCCCTGCTGGCGCGGGACCTGATCCCCGATCTGATTGTCGCGTCCGACGGAGGCCCCTGGGCCCTGCTTCACCTTTACGAAGCCTGCCGCCGCGAAGGGTCCGGCGCCGTTTACGCGGCCGCCCTCAGCGCCGCCCTCCCCTCCCAGCTTTCGGCGAGGGCGCTGCTTCCCTTTCGCGACGGCAGTCTCTATCAGGAACTGGTGCTGGGTAAAACGCCGTTTTTACGCTTTCCCCAGCGGGGCACGGTAAGCGCGTCGGCGCTGGATCTTGCCATGGTTCTTACCAGCGGTCCCGTCTATGTCGCGGGCCTGGATCTCGCCCACCGCGATCTGCGTACCCACGCCCGCCCCTACGCGTTTGACACGCTTGCCGATACGGCCGCCACGCGATGCCGGCCCGCCTATTCACAGGCCTTTGAACGCGAAGCGCATATCCGGTCTTCCAGCGTGAACGGCATCTACGCTTCGTGGTTTAAAAGCCACTCCTACGGTCCGCGGCTTTTTTCCCTTGGCGCTTCGGCGGAACTTGGCATACCCCGGGGAAGCCCGAAGCCCGCGCGCGGTTTGTCGAAGCCCGTTTTTACGGCGGTGAAGAGCCGCGCGCCTGATTCGGACGCGGGGAAACGTATCTTGCTGGACGCGCTCAAAAATCCCCTCCTTAAAAAACGGCTTGACGCCGAGCTGGGGGACTGGCCGCGTGGATAAACAGTTTATCTTTGAGCGCAACATTCTCTCACTCTCAAAAAACGACGCCGCCCTGTGCTCGCGTCTTGGAACGGCGGAAACCACCAGGGGCAGGTACCTTTTTATCGAGGCGCGGACAGGGGAAGTAGTGCCCGCCCTTAAATCGGCTTCGGGGCAGGCGCATCCCCTTCACTCAACGATTGATCCCGTCCGCGAAGGTGAAAAACTTGTCGCCACGGCGGGACAGGAAGGCTGCCTGGTGTTTTTGGGGCTGGGCGGCGGTTTTGCCGTCGAGGCGGCCCTGCGGCGGAGCGAAACAAAAAAAACCATCGTCGTCGAATTTGATCTTGACGGTTTGGCGGAACTGCTCTGTAACCGTGATTATATTACGCTGCTCCAGGACAGCCGTTTTTCCCTGCTCGCCGATCCGCGCCCGGGCGAAATTGAGGCGTACCTTACCAATTGCTATAACCCCGCCCTTGACGGAGGAATCAGGGTTTTTCCCCTGCGGACGAGGACCGAAGCCGAAAAACGTTTTACCGGCGCGGGTGAGGAAATAAAGCAGGCGATAGAAAATGTTTCGCGCGATTATTCGGTGCAGGCGTATTTTGGAAAACGCTGGTTTTCCAACATACTGCGGAATCTTCGCGCGGCCGAAAAACCGGCGGCGGTGATTCCGCCCGTACCCAGGGCGGCAATCTGCGCGGCGGGTCCGTCGCTTGACGGGCAGCTTGCCCTCCTTGGGGAAAACAGGCTTTCGCGGTATATTATCGCGACGGACACTTCCCTTCCCGCCCTGCTTTCACAGGGAATAGAAGCCGACGCCGTTATTTCGATAGACTGCCAGCAGATCAGCTACCGGCATTTTTTGCGGGGACTGCCCGCAAAGACGCGGCTTTTTCTGGATCTGGCAAGCCCCCCGACGGTGGCTTCACTTTCATCCGATCCTGTCTTTTTTTCCAGCGGCCATCCCCTGGCCCGCTATATACGCAAAACGTGGCGGCCCCTGCCCTACATCGATACTTCGGGCGCCAACGTTACCTACGCGGCGCTTTCCCTTGCCGAGGCGCTGGGCGCCCGCGAAATCACGGTATACGGCGCCGATTTTTCCTACCCCGCGGGAAAAACCTACGCCCGGGGCGCTTATCTTTATCCGTATTTTGAAAACCTTCAATCGCGCTTTATGCCGGTGGAGGCCCAGCACAGCGCCTTCCTCTACCGCGACAGATCGCTGGTAAAACGGGAAACCGAAAAAAGTTTTTTTTACGAAACCGCCTCGCTTGTCTTTTACCGCCAAAAACTTGCGGAAAAAATTCAGCGCTCGGGGTTTGAAACGGAAAGCCGCCCCGAAGGCCCCGTTACGTTGCGCGTAAAAAACCGCGCCCCGCTGTCGATCTTTTCCGCGGGTCCCGCCGCCGCGGATTTCCGCGCCTTTCTGGAAAAATACCGCGACGCCGTCAAGGCCCTCGACTCCTTCGCGGCGCTGGCGCGGGGCGGTGAAGACGCCGAACTGCTGACTACCCTGCTTCCCCTGGCGGCGGCGGTGCTCAGGAGCGAGAGCCCGTTAAACGGCGAAAGGCTTTTTGACGCGGTACAGTCCCATGCGCTCGCCAAACTGGACGAGATCATCCACGCGCCTCATTCATAGCCAAGCCCTTCCTCGTCGGTGTATTCGATTTTGGATTTAAATTCCTTGATTGGTTTCCACTGTATTAAAAAGGCAAGATCGGTCTTAAAACGGTATTCCATGGCGTCGCGGTTAAATTCGGGCGTCAAATTAATCGTAAGCGTGGCGTCCCAGTCCCCCAAATGGTGAACAAAATCAAGGCTGAACGACTTTAATTTAAAACCGGAACTTTTACGTTTTTCAACATCGTCAAAACGAAAGGAATTAAAAAGATCGATAAGGGCGTTTTTTTCTCCCGGGGCTTCCAGGCTCGAATCAAAATACGGAACGTCCTGAAAGTAGCGGTAAATCTCCACGTTTTCGGAATGGGAGCTGAGGCTCGCGTCAAGAAAGCGGTTTATCATGGCGGTAAACTTGAGCGTAAAGAAAAACTTTGAATAGGTATAACGCTGTAAATCAAAGTTAAGGCCCGTATTGACGGCGACGCCAAAATCCATCTTTCCCCCCGTGTCGGTACTTTTCGATCCGTTGTAGGCAAAGCTTAATTCCTGGGGCCGCAGCATTTCCTCGCCTGTCGATCGTGGATACCAGCCCGAGGTAGCGGGGTTTTCGTCAAGTTCATAGCCCCTGGTCCTTGCCGCGGTAAAATTGGCGGTGAACGGCCCCAGGGTCAGGCCCGTCGTTACCGTGGTAAATTCCTCAAGTTCGGGATCATAGACCATGTAATGCCTGAAGTAGGATTTTTCGGTAAAACGCAGCGTCTCGGTAAAGTAGACAGGCTCGTAGACGCGGCCCTCTTCTTCAAAGGGCTTTTGTATCTTCGCGCGGGCGTTGGTTTCGGATATCCACACCCTCATCGTGGCGTTCCCGTCCACGGCGCTGTCTTCGGGGGGAAGGTCGGCGCTTATCGAAAGGCTCTGCATCTTGTCCATAATGTTGGCGTTAAAATTCGCCGCCGTACGATTGAATTCAAGGTCTTCCCTGTTCCACTTTCCCGCAACCTGTTTCCAGCCGCCGGTATTTTGATCATAGGTATTTTTCCAGAGCAGCCCGCGCACCGTGTACTGGAAATTGCTCTGTCCCCATACCTCGCTCCTATAAAACGGCCGCAGGGTAAACTGGTATTCCGACGAACTGGTAAAATACGTCATGTTGTACACCTGCCGTTTGGCGGCTTCCCGCTGCTGCGCCGTATTATATTCGGGAGCGCTTTCGTTAAGGTAGGTATAATCCTGCCACGAGGAAGTTTCATAAAAACGAAGGCTGGTGGTATAGATGCCGCGGTTCTCCGACAGGGTCATTCCCACATTGGCGTCGGTTCTGAAAGAAAAAAGCTGCGAAGCGTAATCGCCCCAGTCTATATCATCCTTATTAAGCCAGGAAGCCGAATTGTATTTTATTTCCGACGCGGCCGAAGGATTGAGCCGGTAGTCAACGGTAAAATGATTGCCCCCCATAAGGGGACTGACCGTGGACCGGCTCAACGCCGGGGGCGTCAATTCCGCGCCGCCGCCGCCCGCCGCTTCCTTTTCGTTAACTTGCCAGGGCGGCAGGGCTTTTCCCACGCCGGGAATTTCCACCTCCCCGCCCGTCTGGGCAAGAGGCGCCTGGGTTCCCCCTATGCTGAGCGGCGTTCCGCCAATGGAAGCGGACAGCGAATAGGCGGTAAATTTGGTCGGATAAAAAAAGTACCGGTCGGGCGGATAGGAGAGCGCCGCGGAAGGAGGGGGATCGGACGCTTTGTTATCAAAGGAAATGGCGCTCGCCGCGCTGTTGATCGAAAGGGTACTGATAAACGGAGCGAGGGCGGGAATGGACAGGCCGAGATTTCCCGAAAGCCGCCACTCATAGTTGGAAATGGAATCGGTATTGATCGTCATGTCCGGCGTCGTGGCCGTTTTTATAATATTGAAAAGGCTTGAATCTTCCGAACGGTGCATAAAGTCGTTGTCGACATAGGGATCGGAATAAAAGGGAAAACTCCACGAAAGATTTGCCTGGTTTATCCATCCCTGCGAACCGCTTACCGAGCCGGTTGTCGCGAAACGGTAGCGAAAGGGCACTTCCGTGTCAAAAATTTTCGCGTGGTTCCAGTGGCTGACGCCGTCAAAATCGGGGGGAAAGGGCGTAAAGATGCCCGAATATTGGGCAATGTCGCGGCTAAAGCCAAGGCCGGCCGACAGGGTAAACTGGCCAAAGTGTCCCCGCGCCGGCATCGAAAGCTCGCTTCCCACATAGTAGCCCAGGTTGGTATAGGCGTCGGCAAGGAGCGAGAGCCGCGTGTCGGTGGCGGAACGCGCGCGGCGTCCGGTGCTGCGCAAAAAAACGCCCTCCCGCGTTTTTTCCATTCCCTCGCCCGAACCCATGATCGACGTGATGGTGCTTTCGACGGATTCCTCGCTTTGCTGGCCGCCCGAGGGACGGCCCAAAAGATACGTGGTGGTTTGCAGATAGGCGCCTTCGCGCGTACGGTATCCAAACACCGGATGAAAAAGAATTTCATTTCCCGGATAGAAAAACACCGGCAGATAGAGTACGGGAATTTTTCCGACCTTGATCACCGCGTTGAGCACAACCCAGTCAAAGCCCGGCAGAAGCCAGAGTTTGGACGCGTTGATCGACCAGTACGCTTCGTCGTCGGAGCCGTTGGTAATTTCCGCGCGGCGCAGCACCGTTGAATCCTCGCCCGAACGGGAAATAACTTCGCCGGCAAAACGGTAATTGGTATCGCCGCCCGTGATACTGCGATCGGAAATGCCCTTCATAAAAGCGGTGGACCAGGTGTCCAGATTGATCGTGATCCCCTCGCCCTTAAAACTCTGGCGGGTATCCCCTTCCTGCTTTTCGTACATGACGCCGCCTGTGGCGGTCATCAATTTGCGTGTCCGGTTGTAGAGTATTTCTTCGGCCTGAATGCGGTGGACAATTTCGCCGTCTTTAAGGCTCACCGAAACGCCGCCCTTTAGACGGGCGTATTCCTCGTGTATGTCCTCGACGGTAAAATACTCGGTGGTCTGCGAGTATTCAATCGTAATCACGACGGGGGCTTTTGCCTCCCCCGCTTCGGGAGCGGCGGCGGCAACCACGGTGATTTTAAAATGGGAACGCAGCCGCGCGGCGAGCTCTTCCTTGCCGCCGCTTTCACTTAAACCCAGGCTGCGGCACCAGTCCGCAAGTTCCAGAAGGGAGGACGTTTCAATATCCCGCTCAATCACCCGCGCGGGATCAAGGCCCGGGGCCGCCGGTTCCTGGGCGCCCAACAGGACCGCGGTCAACAGCGGGACGGCAAAAACAAGCCGCTTCGATCGCGGGGGGAATCTCATCGCCCGTCCGCGCGCTTTTTTTTCCGCGAAGCGTTTCTCGCCCGTTCCCTGTCCAGCATTTCTTTCAGGTATGCGCCGGTATAGCTTCTGGCGCAGGCGGCGACGGTTTCGGGCGTTCCCGCGGCGACAAGCTCGCCGCCGCGATCCCCTCCCTCGGGCCCCAAATCAATCAGATAATCCGCCTGCAAAATCACATCAAGGTTATGTTCGATCATAATAACCGAATTTCCCTGATCGGTAAGCCGGTGTATTACTTCCATCAGCTGCATGACATCGGCAAAATGGAGTCCCGTGGTGGGTTCGTCCAGAAGATACAGGGTCTTTCCGGTGGAACGCTTGCTTAATTCCAGGGCAAGTTTGACCCGCTGGGCTTCGCCCCCGGACAGCGTAAGGGCCGACTGCCCCAGCTTGACGTAACCCAGACCCACCGATACCAGGGTGTCGAGCTTGCGGTAAACCTGGGGAATGTTTTTAAAGAAAATTCCCGCTTCCTCAATTGTCATGTCAAGGACATCGGCGATGTTTTTTCCCTTGTAACGTATTTCCAGGGTTTCCGTGTTAAAACGCTTTCCATGGCAGACATCGCAGGTAATGTAAACGTCGGGAAGAAAGTTCATCTCGATTTTGATCGTACCGTCGCCGGAACAGTTTTCGCAGCGGCCGCCCCGCACGTTAAACGAAAAACGTCCGGGTTTGTAACCCCGCGCTTTGCTTTCCGGCAGGACCGCGTAAAGACCCCGTATGGCGCCAAAAAGCTGTACATAGGTTGCGGGGTTGGAACGGGGCGTCCGGCCTATGGGACTCTGATCAATGTCGATTACCTTGTCGATATTTTCGATGCCTTCGATTTTTTTACAGGCGCCTTCGATATGGTTTGAATCGTAGATTCGATTTGCCAAAGCGGGATAGAGCACGTCGCTGAGCAGCGTCGATTTGCCGGAACCGGAAACGCCGGTGATGCAGGTAAAAAGGCCCAAAGGAATCCGTACGTTAATATTTTTAAGGTTATGTTCGCTTACGCCCTTTAAGGCAAGAAAAGCTCCGTTCCCCGCCCTTCGTTTTTGGGGAATCTCCATGCGCAGGGCGCCCGAAAGAAAACGTCCGGTAAGACTCTCCTTGACCCGCATCACTTCTTTTTGTGTTCCCTGCGCGATAACCCTGCCCCCGTGAACTCCCGCGCCCGGCCCCAGGTCGACAATGTGATCCGCGGTACGGAGGGTTTGTTCGTCGTGTTCCACCACGATCAGGGTGTTCCCCAGATTGCGCAGATAGAGGAGGGTGTCGATGAGCCGCTGGTTGTCCCGCTGATGAAGCCCGATGGAAGGTTCATCAAGAATATAGAGCACTCCCACGAGGCTTGAACCGATTTGGGTCGCGAGCCTTATACGCTGGGCTTCGCCGCCCGAGAGCGTCGCGCTTTTCCGTTCCAGCGACAGATAGTCCAGGCCCACATTTTGCATAAAACCCAGGCGGGCGTGAATCTCTTTAAGAATTTGCGCGGCGATCTTTTTTTCGGTGGCGGACCATTTCGCGTTTTTAAAAAAGGCGATGGAATCGCTTACCGAAAGGGACGACAATTCCCAGATGTTTTTGTTCCCGACCGTCACCCCCAGAGCTTCCGCCTTGAGCCGTTTTCCCTGACAGTCCTCGCAGGGTTTTTGGCTCATAAATTTTTCGAGCCATTCCTTGACGCCCGGGGACTGGCTCTCGAAATAACGGCGCCTTAAATCTTCGAGAATTCCCGGGAACGGTGAATTGTATTCAAAGCTGCCGGTTCCATCGCGGCTGCTGTAACGTATTTTAACGTCGTCGCGCGTACCGTAGAGTATCGCGTCGAGCACTTTTTTTGGCAGTTCACTCAACGGCGTTTTAAGGCTGAATTTAAGGTGCCTGGCGAGGCTTTCGAATTTGCTCCGGTGCCAGGCCGAATCGGGGTTGTAGGGAATAACGGCGCCCTGGTTAAAGGAAAGCGAGGGGTCGGGAATCACGAGGGCGGGATCAAATTCCATTTTTATCCCCAGCCCCGAACAGGACGGACAGGCCCCGTAGGGATTGTTAAACGAAAACAGGCGCGGCTGCAGTTCGGGAATGGAAATGCCGCAGTCGGGACAGGCGTTTTTTTGCGACACAAAGTATTCGGCCGCCTTGTCGCTTCCCTGTTTTTGGGCAAGAACCAGCATAATTCCGTCGGCGGTCTGAAGGGCCGTTTCGACGGATTCCGCCAGGCGGCTGCGTATGTCGTCGGACACCACGAGGCGGTCAACAATAACTTCGATCGTATGCTTTTTCTGCTTGTCCAGTTTGATGTCGTCGTCGAGGCTTACCGGCACTCCGTCAATACGCGCCCGCGCAAAACCTGCCTTGCGGGCGTCCTGTATGATGTTTCGGTGTTCCCCTTTTTTCCCGCGGATTACCGGCGCCAAAAGCTGGACGCGGTCGCCTTTCCCCATCTGCATGATCGTCTCGATGATCGAGTCGACAGCCTGCTCCCTGATCTCGCGGCCGCACCGGGGGCAGTGGGGAACGCCGACGCGGGCGTAGAGCAGTCGGTAATAATCGTAGATTTCGGTAACCGTACCGACGGTGGAACGGGGATTGCGGTGGGTGGTTTTTTGCTCGATGGAAATGGCCGGTGAAAGGCCTTCGATGTAATCCAGGTCGGGCTTGTCCATGCGCCCCAGAAACTGCCGCGCGTAGGCGGAAAGGCTCTCCACATAGCGGCGCTGGCCTTCGGCGAAGATTGTGTCGAAAGCCAAAGAACTCTTGCCCGAACCCGAAAGTCCGGAAATAACGATGAGTTTATCACGCGGCAATTCCA
>JAITBL010000098.1 GCA_031283575.1 Treponema sp.
CCGCTACCTCAAGGGGGGCGTGGCCGAGGACTTCCTTGACCGGCCGGTATTCGACCGCGAGGCGTTCCAGGACCTGCCTGCCAAGGGAATTGAGGGCCCGCGCCTGAAGCCCCGAAGAACGGCGCACTCCCAGCGAATCGCGTATTGTGAGCAGAGCCAGCATCAGCGTAATGACGAAGAGGTTCGAATCAATCCCTTCGGTAAAGGCGGTGGAAGCGGCCAGGGAAGCCACCAGCGCCGAATGGCTCGAAGGCATGCCGCCGGTACGCCAGATCAGCGTTTCCAGGGTGTCTTTGGGATTTTTCCGTTTACCCTTCAACAGAAGGATGAAGGTTTTAACCAGCTGGGCGAGAAACCAGCTGGTGATCGCGGATAAAAAGATCGGATTTTCCAAAAAGATCTTGAACCGCTGGATAAAAGCCATTCTCTAAAAAATACTAAGGTCTGGGGGGGGCTTTGTCAAGATTGGACTATGCTTTACCTTTAGAGTAATGACCCTTACCGCCGCCCGCGACGACGACGGGCGCCGCCTGGACCGTATACTCCGCAAGGCCCTGCCTGATCTGCCCCTGTCCCTGATCCACCGTCTGCTCAGGCAGGGCCGTATTCTTGTTGACGGGCGCAGGGCCGGTCCCGCCGCGCGGGTTATGTGCGGCGCGGTGATAACGGCGCCGGATTCGGCGGACAGCGCCCGCCGCGCGGACGGGGACCTTTCCCCTGGGGCCGAAGGCGCTTTTGTCCCCGATATACTGTACGAAGGGGCGGGAATTTGCGCCGTCAACAAAAGCGCCGGCATTGCCGTACACGGACGGCGCAGTCTGGAAACGGCGGTCCGCGCCTATTTGGCCGCGAAGCTTCCCCCGTCGCTGTCGTTTACGCCGGGGCCCCTGCACCGGCTGGACAAACCCACCAGCGGGGTGGTGGTTTTTTCCACCGGCCTTGAGGGGGCGCGGCGTTTCAGCGCCCTGCTGGCGGCGGGGAAGCTCCGCAAGCGCTACCTCGCCATCCTCGAAGGCGAAGTTGCCGGCCCCTGCCGCTGGGAACACAGGCTCATCCGCGAGGCCGCGGGCAGCCGCGCCCTTGCCGCCTCCTCCGAAGGCGGCAAGGCGGCCGCCGCTTCGGTAACGCCGCTGGCGCTTTCACCCTGCGCGCCGGAGGCGGCGAAACGGTCCGCCGCCGGCCGACTCACCCTGGCCCTGCTGGAGCCGGAAACCGGCCGCACCCACCAGCTCCGCCTTCAGGCGGCGGCCGGCGGCCATCCGTTGTGGGGCGACCGCAGGTACGGTTCACGCCTCGCTTGCGGCGAAAAGAGCTTTTACCTTCACGCCTGGAGCCTTGAATTTCCGCCCGCTTTGGCCGAAGGGGACTTTCCCCGCAAAATCGAAGCGCCCCTGCCCGCGGAATTCAAAGACGCGATCTTCCGCGTCTTTGGGCTTAAATACGCGCCAAAATGGTATACAGTGTAAGTATGCTCCGTGAATTTCTCTACGCCCTCAAGCGGGTCAAAACCTACGCGCTCATCGGAGAAAGCGGCACCGGCAAGAGTTTTCGGGCAAAGCTGGTCGCCCAGAAATACGGCATCGAGTTCATCGTTGACGACGGCCTGTTGATTCAGAACAACCGCATAATGGCGGGCCATTCGGCCAAAAAAGAAAAAACTTTTATGGCGGCCGTCAAAACCGCCCTTTTCGACAATCTCAAGATACGGGAAGAAGTGGCGGCGAAGCTTCAGGACGAAAAATTCAAAAAAATTCTCCTTTTGGGAACTTCGGAAAAAATGGTGAACAAGATCGCCGCGCGGCTTAACCTGCCCGCCCCCTCGCGGATCATTCATATCGAGGACATTGCCAGCCAGGAGGACATCGAAAAGGCGATCAGAACCCGTAAAATCGAAGGGAAGCACGTCATTCCCGTTCCTTCCATCGAAATCAGGCACGCCTACCCGCAGATTTTTTACGACGCCATCCGTATTTTCAAGCGCCGCCGCGTAACCGAAACCATCGGCTCCACGCCCCAGGTTCACGAAAAATCCGTGGTCCGCCCGGAATACTCCAAGCGGGGCAAGGTAATCATCTCGGAGGCGGCGCTCTCGCAAATGGTGATTCACTGCGTGGACGAGTACAACCGCGATATCGCCATCAAAAAGATCGCCGTCAAGGACGACAAGGCCGGTTACCGTCTGGTAATCACCATTGACGTGCCTTACGGAATACAATTGGGCGGAAATATTCATGAACTTCAGCAATATATTATCGATAATATAGAGAGGTATACCGGAATTTTGATTGAGGAAGTAAACATCATCATTGATAAAATTCGGGAAGAAAAGCCCTACGGAGGAATTTGAATGAAGAAGCTGATTTGCATACTGGGAGCGCTTGGCGCGGGTGGGCTGCTCTTTGCCCAATATTCGGTACTACAGGGAACTGCCGGTCCGCTTCCGGCGGAATCCGCTTCCCCGCCGGTGAATATTGAATTTACTTCGCGGAGTTCGGCCCATTACGAGGTTTTTACCCCCGCAGGGGTGGACGCCGAGCCCTGGCTGCGGGAGATGGAGCTGCGTTTTGAGGTCTACAACAGGCTCTTCCGCTTTAATTCCGCCGCCCTTCCCGGCCCGCTCAAGGTGAGGGTTTTTACCGATCTTGCGGCGTACAACGGCTATGTGGCCGGCAAGCTGGGTCTTGTCCGTGACGGGGCGGTCTACCTTCATTACAACAGTTTTGACAGGCGCGAACTGGTGATCCTCAAGGGAAGCGCCGAGGCCGCGCGTCTGATTCCCCACCAGGCTTTTATCCAGTTTGCGCGGGGTTTTGTAAAGGACATTCCGGCGTGGATTCGGGAAGGTTTTGCCGTTTATTTTAGTACCCTGACGTATAACGAAAGCGCTGACGCGCTTGAATATGAAGAAAATCTTGCCTGGCTTGATACGGTTAAACAGGCCGGCCCCACCGGTCCCGAGACCATACTCCTCGCCGACCGGAACGCGAGCCTTCCCCCCAATTTTCAGGGGCTTTCCTGGGCGCTGGTTTCTTTCTTTCTGGAAAGCGGCGATATCGATTACTTTCGCACCCTGACCGATTCCTTTATGGTCCTCAATGCCGGCGCAACGGCGGTGGAAAACGCGGAAGCTATCTACCGGCGGCTTACCCTCTTTACCAACCTCACCGCCCTTGCCCGCGCCTGCCAGTCCTATATCGGGACAAAAAAAACCTTTGCCGAGTTAATCGATCAGGGGCAGAAAAATTACGCCGCCAAAAACTACGCCGCCGCCGAAGCCGATTTTAAGGCGGCCGGGACGATGAAGGGCGGCCATTACGCGCCGTTTTACTATCTGGCTCTCCTTGCCTACGACCGGAAGCAGTTTGCCGAAGCCGAAGCGCTGTATAAAAACGCCCTCGACGCGGGCGCCGAGCGCGCCCTTGTTCAGTACGCGCGGGGCGTCAACGCCGCCGCCGCCGGAAACCAAAGCGCCGCCGAAAGCTTTTTTGAAGAAGCCGCCCGCCTTGCGCCGGCCCAGTACCGCGCCAAAACCGGCGAATTTATCCGCGGCATGCGGTAACTGACCGCGGGGCGGTATCTTGGGCGTTGACGCCCCGCGAACCGGCGAGCGGGTTCTTTGGTTTAATCAGCCCAAGGGCAGGACTTATTTTTTAAGTTTGTCAATAAGCGTATCAAGTTCGCGGTTTACTTTTTCAAGAAAATCAGCCTTGATTGATTCTATATATTTTACCTGCGAAGCTTGTCCGTTGAGTTCCATCGTTTCATCATAAAATAACTGGTATGCGTCAATGTTCAGGGCATCGGCGAGTTTCCCGATAAAGGCAAAGGAAGGATGGCCGCTCCCGCTCTCGATCTGCCGGATATACGAATGGGCCGCATTGCACCGCTCAGCCAGTATTTTTTGGGAAAACCCCCTGTATTTACGCCATTTTCGTACATTGCGGATAAAAAGCTGGTCTAAATCCATATTTTGTATTCTATAAGCGTCTCTTTTCTGGAGGTAGAGACACTTGACGCATACATTATAGACAATATATGATCGCCATAGCCGTACAAATCTTGAAAAATTATAACGAATTTACGAAAACCGGCGGTTTGTGCCTCGATGCGGGGGC
>JAITBL010000111.1 GCA_031283575.1 Treponema sp.
AAAGCTGCATGGCCTGCAAGGGGCCGCAGGGCATAAGCCCGTTAAGAAGGCCGATAAACAGGGGATTTTTATTTCCCGCTTTTTGTTCATCTATTTTTTTTGCGAAAATCTTTGGCATACGCGGATTAAAACGGCGAAGGGCCGGGAATATGCCGAGCATATTGATGCCCATGATCACCATGAAAACCCCGGCGGCAAGCTGTACCGCCCCCTGGAAACGCCCCGATACGGTAATTACCGATCCCAGGGCGCCGACGATAATCCCCACCGCGGTATAGGAAATGACGCGCCCTCCATTGTAAAGGATGCCGGGAAGCAGGGCCTCCCACCGCCCGCCTCCTTCGGGCCTTGCCGCCATTTGCGGGATACACTGGGAAAGGTTAATCCCCCCGCACATGGCCGCACAGTGAACGGATGTGACAAGGCCGATGACGAATAACATACCGTAGCCCATGCCCGCTTCCGCCAGCGGAAAGGCCGATGTTATGGCGCTTATCCCCAGGCCTTGCAGTAATACATAGAGGGAAACAATGATGATTACCGTTCCCGCGATGTGCGAAAAGTCAGTCCTGTGTTTTCCATCCGATTTTCCATCCAGCACCCTGTAGTCAAGTTTTTCAATGGCTTCGGTAATTTCCTTCATCGTAACCACCGAAGTGTTGTAGGTAACGGCAGCCGTTCCGGCGTTAAAACTAACGGCCGCGTTCTCAACCCCTATGGTACTTTTCAGTTTCTTTTCGATTCTGTTCTGGCAGCTTATACAGGTCATGCCGCCGATACGGATCATTGTCGTTTTCATATAAAACCCTTTAACCGCCCTCTTGTTTTTACCCTGAACAGTTTAGCCCGGAATTGTGATTAAATTATGAATATTAAAAAAATCCGTATGTTTTTTTGACGAATTCCGGTTGCGCTTCGTTCATCCGGCTCCAAATCGCCCCTGATGGGGCCTTGAATGGCGGCGGAACCCGCGGGTAGCGGCGATCACCGCTTCTGTAGTATAGTATACGCATACTTATTCCCAGACATTCTACGATGTCCGCCTTTAGGGGCGGGGAAAGTCATTTCACCGGCATAAGGAGACCTCATGGCCAGAAGGGGAAAAATTGTCATTGACAGGGAACTTTGCAAGGGCTGTTACCTGTGCATCCGCGCCTGTCCTGTCAAAGTGATAGAAAAGGACGGCGAGCCCAATTCATCGGGTACTTATCCCGCCAGGGCGTCCGGCATGGAAAAGTGTATCGCCTGCGGGGGCTGTTATGAAGTCTGTCCCGATGTGTGCATTGAAGTGTATGAACTGGAAGGAGCCGAAACAGCATGAGCGAAAAAGTATTGATGAAAGGGAACGAAGCTCTGGGCGAAGCGGCGATCCGCGCGGGCTGCGGCGCCTACTTCGGTTATCCCATAACGCCGCAGAACGAAATCACCGCCTACATGGCCGCGCAGATGCTCGACAGGGGCCGCGTGTTTATTCAGGCGGAAAGCGAAGTGGCGGCGATCAACATGGTCTTTGGCGCTTCCAGCGCCGGGGCCAGGGCGATGACTTCTTCTTCCAGTCCGGGCATCAGCCTTAAGCAGGAAGGAATGAGTTACGCCGCGGGCGCCGACATCCCCCTCGTCCTTGTGAACGTCGTCCGCGGCGGTCCGGGGCTGGGCTCCATCGCCCCTTCACAGGCGGATTACTTTCAATCCACGCGGGGCGGCGGTCACGGCGATTACTACTGCCTCGTCCTTGCGCCCAAAAGCGTACAGGAATGCGCCGACTTTACCTACGAAGCTTTTGACCTGGCCGACAAGTACCGCGTTCCGGTGATTGTTCAGGCCGACGGCATGATCGGCCAAATGATGGAAGCGGTCACCCTGCCGCCCGAAAGGGATCTTGCGTCCCTGCCCGGGCGGGAATGGGCGGTCGGCAATATGGCCTCTCAGGGCCGCGAGAGCCGGCACATCACGTCGATTCACCTTGTCCCCGAAGAGCTCGAAGCCGTTACCCGCGAACGTTACCGGCGTTACGATGAAATCAAGGCGAATGAAACCCGCTACGAGTACGCGGGCCCCGCCGGAGCGCCGCCGGTATTCGGCGGCGTCAAGTGCGAAGGCCTTGACCAGGCCGCGGCCGCCGACATCACGCTGGTTGCCTACGGCACCAGCGCGCGGGTATGCCTGGGCGCCAGGCAGCTTGCCGAAAAAGCGGGAATCGCCGCCGGCCTTTTCAGGCCCGTTACCCTTTGGCCCTTCCCCTACGCGGCGCTCGGGAAAATTGCCGGATCGGGAAAGCCCCTGCTCACCGTGGAGATGAGCCTGGGACAGCTGGTGGAAGACGTAAAACTTTCGCTGCTCGAAACGCCCGAGGGAAGCAGGCGCGCCCCCGTTCACCTTGTCGGACATTCAGGCGGCGTCATTCCGACCGAAGAGGAAGTATTCGCCGAAATCAAAAAGATTCTGGGAAAGTGACGCGCGGCGTTCCCCATAACATTCGTTTTCAAGGAAAGAACATGAAGAAACTTTACGGATATCCAAACAGCCTCTACAGGGTGCAGACCAAATATTGCGGGGGCTGCGGTCATGGTGTGATACACCGGATCATCACCGGCCTTATCGACGAGATGGGTTTGCAGGGAAAAACGATCATTACCAATCCTGTGGGCTGCGCGATCTGGGCCGACCTTTACTTTAACACCGATACGGTACAGCCGCCCCACGGACGAACGCCCGCCGCGGCTACCGGCATTAAGCGGATTCTGCCGGATCATCTGGTGATCTGTTATCAGGGCGACGGCGACATCGCGGCCATCGGTACCGCCGAAATGATCCACGCCGCCAACCGCGGCGAAAAGTTTACCACCGTGTTTGTAAACAACGCGATTTACGGCATGACCGGCGGCCAGATGGCGCCGACGACGCTGGTGGGGCAGAAGGCCTCTACAGCGCCCCGCGGCCGCGATCCCGGGGAAGCCGGTATGGGTTACCCCATACGCGTCTGCGAAGTCCTCGCCCAGCTTGAGGGAAGCCGCTACCTTGCCCGCGGCGCGGTGAACACTCCCGCCAACATCCGCAAAACACGGACGTACATCAGGAAGGCTTTCGAAGCGCAGATGTCGGGCGAAGGGTTCAGCCTTGTGGAAGTGCTTTCTCCCTGTCCCACCAACTGGGGCATGAACGCGGAGCGCGCGATGGATTGGCTTGAAGACAACATGATCCCCGCCTTCCCCCTGGGCGAAGTAAAAAACACGCTTGGTCAGGCGGGCGGCGCTCAAAGAGAAGCGGCGCGGGTAAACGGCGGACCGGAAAGCGCCGCGCAGCAAGGAGCCGCCTGATGACCGAAAAATCATTTTTTGCAGGATTCGGCGGACAGGGGATCATCTCTCTTGGGCAGATCTGGGTGTACTGCGCGATGAAAGAAGGTAAAAACGTTACGTTTTTTCCGTTTTACGGGGCGGAAAAACGCGGCGGCGTCGCCCGCGCCAGCGTGATCATCAGCGACGGCGAAATTGCCAGCCCCCTCGTCACCGTCCCCGATTCGGCCCTGGTGATGAACAGCGATTCCCTCCCCATCTGCGAGGATCTTCTTAAACCCCAGGGACTGCTGCTGATCAATTCAACCCTCGTAAAAGCCAAACCCCGGCGCGGCGATATCAGGGCGGCAAACATAGAAGCCTCGGCCCTTGCCGAAAAAATCGGAAACATCCGTTTTGCCAACATGGTCGCCCTGGGCGCCATGGCAAAACTTACCGGCGCCCTCGCGCTGACGGAAATCGAAGACATTCTGAAACACTTTTTTTCACCCGACAAACACAAGTTTATTCCGATGAATGTGGAAGCGATTCGGGCGGGATACGGAGCGGTGTAGATTCCGCCTCCATGAACCTGATCCTTTTTGAAGCCGGCGAGATCGGCAGGCCCCTGTCCAGACGGGACGAACGGGCGGAACACCTGATTAAGGTGCTCCGCAAAAAAACGGGCGATACCTTTGACGCAGGCCTTGCCGGCGGCGCTCTGGGAAAGGGGACCATCACCGAAACGGGAAAGGACACGCTTTCGTATACCCTGGAGCTGAACGCGGCGCCGCCCCCAAGGACGCCGGTACGGCTCCTCGTGGGTTTTCCCCGGCCCATACAACTCCGGCGGCTGCTGCGGGACTGCGCCAGCCTGGGCCTTGAGGCGGTGGATCTGGCCGGAACCGAGCTGGGTGAAAAAAGCTACCGCGACACCAAACTGCTGGAATCGGGCGGCGCCCGCGCCGCCCTGCTCGAAGGCGCCGTCCAGGCCCGCGATACGCGCATCCCCGTTCTTGCCTGTTACCGTGATGTGGCGGCCTGGCTTTCCGCGCGGCCCTGGCAGGGGCCGGACGCGGACACGGCGTCCGGCGCGCTGTTGATTGCCGCCGACAATGTCCGCCCCCAGCGCTCCTTAAGCGCCGCCCTCGAGCGGGCCGCAACGCGGGACCGCGCCGTACTGGCGGTGGGTTCCGAACGGGGATGGAGCGATCATGAGCGGGAAATACTTGAGGCGGCGGGTTTTGAGCGGCTCTCCATGGGAAAACGCGCGCTCCGTACCGAAACCGCCTGTCTGGCGGGGCTGGTTTTGATTATGGAAAAAATGGGACTGTTTGGGTGAAAATTTATGTTTTGGCGGAAATTCTTGACTCACACCCCTGTTTATAGTATATTGAAAGTATCTGATAGAGCGGTTTAGCGTATGGCTCCTCTGGAGCACTATCAGCGCCTCCCAGGTTTCTTCACCTCCTTTTCCTGGGAGGTTTTTTTTATATCCCCGCATGAGCCTCCGCGGGGCAAGCCGCGTATTAAACCAGATACTGCGGATGAAGTTCCGCCGGGCCCGTTCGCGGACGGACTTAATCCCGCTTCCCTTTCCTGGCGAAATAGTGGCGATTTCCTTTAAATAACTGTATGATTGGGCATGACCAATGACGAACTTTTTACGTTGTGGAACAGTAAAGTTGTTCCGCATATCTACAAGGGAAGTCCCGGCGGTAAATCGGGCTGGGAGCGGATCGCCGCCCTGCCCGCGGAAGCGTTGGCCTTTCTGCGGGGCGAGGATACGCCCTGGCCCGCGAACATCTGCGTCTACTATCCCGACAGTTACCCCGAATTTTGCGCCGAAGAACTGGACGGCGAAAGCAAGGATCTTGCCCTGCGCATGCTTGCCGCCTATGACAGCCTTATTCCCAAGCCGCTCCTTTGCCGAACGGAACTTGATGTCAAAGTCTGCAAGGCGCTGGGCAAGAGCTTTACGGATCTGTGCGCGGCTTTTACCAAAATGGAGAGTTATAATCGCAGCCCGGCGGATTTTGCCGCCGGCGCCGTAAAATGGTATCCCGCGGAAGCCGGGGCGCTGGTCAGGGATTCCACTTCCGCCGCAGGCTCCAAACTTTTTCCGGCGATTCTTTACATGGCGCTCGATTTTGTCCGCGCCGATAAAAGCCGCTTTGCTTCGTTTCTGCCGGCTGTCGAAAAGTTTCTTGCCGGCCCGGCGGGAAAAGAGAAGAATCACGAGCGGCAATTCCTTGTATGGCATATTCTCCACGAGTATTATGAATTGTCGCCGGAACTGACGCGGATTTACAAAGACGAACTTTTGAAGGGAAACATAGCTTCCTATGTGGGAAACCTTTTGAGCGGCGAGGAGCTTGAAGCGCATCTTGACAAACTCGGCCTCCCCGGCCTCTATCCTATGATGATAGCCGGCGAAAAAGGAAAGCCGCCCCAGGGTTTAAGCGGAAGCGCCTATCTCGAAAAACTCTATGCCGAAGACCGTTCGTGTTTTGTAAAAAGTTACCGCGCTTTTCTGGAATACAAAGACGTTGAAGACGCCTGCCACGCTTTCAAATTCCTGATAATTATGCTTAAACATAACGATACGGATCTCGCAAGCAAAGAGAAACAGGCGCTGGAAACCCTGCTTCCCAAACTGACGGGCGATCTGGCCGGCAAGTTTCACAAGGAACGGGACCTCTGGAAAAACGGGGCCTTACAGGCCTGCGCGGCGCTTTATGAGCACATCCCGTTTATAAAACAAATGTTCGACACGCTCTTTGACAACAACAGGGTGTCAAGGCCGGATATATTTAACCGCGCTATTTTTGCTTTTTTCAGGGGCCGGGGCAGCGAGTGGTTTTCCGCGCCGCCTTTACAAAGCGCCGCGCTGCTTCTTGAAAGCGGCAAGGCCGGCGTCAAAGAAATTTTTGCCGCTTACGTGAATACCGATCGCTATTATGCTTCGCAGGTTATGCCGTCATCGCTTATCGTTTCGCTGATCAAGGCTCATCATGACGAGGCGGTAGAATTTTTTGCCGAACTTAAAGATCTCCCGATTGACGGCGTACTGGAATTTCTGGACGCCGCGTCCCAAAGCGGCGCGGGAATTGACGCCCCGGTTTTTTCCGTGCTTTTGACGCATAAATCAAAACAGGTGATCAAAAAAGTCGAGCGCTTTCTTGCGGCCAAAGAGGGCGAAGCAAGGGCGGCTCTTGAAGCGCTGCGTCCCAAACTGAAAGGGCCGGGCGCCCTCGCGGCGCGGCGGCTTGTCAAACAGTGGGATACCGAAAAACTTTTCGGCAAAGATTTTGTCTTTACCGGTAACAGCGCGCTCAGCGCCTACTGCCGCCCGGCCTTTGACGACGAGGCAAAAAAACTCATCGCGTGGATAAGCGCCGATCTGTACAAAGATGTCCGTTACGCGGACCGTTCCGGCGCGGCCGATCCCGCCGTCATGGGCTGCCTTCTTTCCGAATACCTTTTTCTTGAAGATCCCGGGCGTCTTTCGTTTTGTGACAAAATCGCCGCCGGTCTTGACAAAACCGATTTGGAAGCCGCGCTGAAGAACCTGTACCGGACCTGGCTGTCAGGCGGCGCCGACACCAAAAAGAAACTGATCCTTGCCCCCTGCTGTATATACGGATCGGACAGCTTTCTTTTGGAAATGAAGAAACAGATTGAAGACTGGACCAAACACGCGCGGGGCGCCCTCGCTTCATTCGCCGTCTTCTGCATTGCCCTTAACGGGGGCAGCGTGGCTCTGCTTACCGTAGACGGTTACACCAACAGGGCCCCCAACAATCAGGTAAAAAATACGGCGCGCGAGGCGTTCGCGTTTGCCGCGCGCGAACTCGGCGTAACGCAGGATGAACTTTCCGACCGCATTGTGCCCTGTTTTGGTTTTAACGAACGGGGCGAAAAAATTCTTGATTACGGTCCGCGTTCATTCATCATCCGCCTCAACGCCGATTTTTCCCTGGCGGCATACGAAGCCGAACGGACAGACGGCGGGCCGGAACAAGAGGCCGTCAAACGCGGCAAGGCGATCAAGTCCCTTCCCGCTCCGGGCGTAAAAGACGACAGGGTCAAAGCCGAAAAGGCAAAAAAAGAATTCACCGAGCTCAAGAAATCGCTCAGGGCGGTGGTGCAAAACCAGACAACGCGTCTTGACAGGATACTTCTTAACGGACGCAAGTGGACGCCGGAAGCCTGGAAAAAACTTTTTGTCGCCAACCCCATCATGCACCGTTTTGCCGAAGGCCTTGTCTGGGGCGTCTACGACAGCGCGCCGGATCTGCGTGAATGTTTTCGCTATATGAGCGACGGCAGCTTTACCAATGTAAACGATGAAAACTTTGTCCTGCCCGCCGCCGCCGAAGGCCGCTTTATTACGCTGGTTCACCCCATCGAACTTGACGACGCGGCCCGTTCCGCGTGGCGGCAGCAGCTTGAGGATTACGAGATAATACAGCCCATCAACCAGCTTGGCGCGCGCCGGGCGCTTCCGGGCGAAAAAGATGTGGAAGAAAACATCATCGTTCGTTACAGGAACAAAACCGCCACGGCGGGGAGACTACTTGGCCTTGCGAAAAAATTCAACATGAAACGCGGCGACGTGGGCGACGGCGGCTCCTACAATTATTTTACCCTTGCCGATGAAAGCATTCATGCCGGCGTTTTGCTCAGCTTCGATTATCTTTACATGGGAATCGCCCCGGGCGAAACCATAACGCTGGAAGATGTCGCTTTTTACCGTATTGACGAAGACGGCAGGGAGCAGGTCCCCCTTCAGTGGGGAGCTTCAATCAAACGCGAAAACACCGTTCCGCCGGCCAGTCTTCCGCCCCGCTATGTGGCCGGCATGCTGGGCCTCTTCGACGGTCTGCTGGAAAGCGGAGACTGACCCGCGCGGGTATCATGAAGGGAGGTTTTTAATGAAGGAAATCTATCTGGCCGGCGGCTGTTTCTGGGGCGTCGAAAAATACCTGGGCCGCATTCCCGGCGTTCTTGCCACCGAAGCGGGCTATGCCAACGGACCCGTCGGGGAAGGAACAGACGGCCCTGCCTACGAAGATGTCTGCCGCAGTTCAGGCCACGCCGAAACGGTCAAGGTTGTTTACGACGAGTCGGCGCTTGCCCTGACAAAGCTCCTCGACACTTTTTACGCCGCCATCGATCCGGTTTCGGTAAACCGCCAGGGCCCCGATACGGGCATACAGTACCGTACCGGCGTCTACTATGTGGACGAAGCGGATCGAAGCGTCATCGAAGCGTCGCTCAAGAGCCTGCAAAGCCGCTGCGACGACTTTGTGGCCGTAGAGGCCGCGCCGCTGGCAAACTATTACCGCGCCGAGGAATACCACCAAAAGTACCTGGAGAAAAACCCGCAGGGTTACTGCCATATCAGAATGTCCGATTGAGCTTTCGCGCGTCTTTGCCTCATCACCGGTGATACCGTCCTGAGGGCGTCACATTATGTCGCGGCCCACGCGTATTTTACAGCGCTCTTGACGCAGGCAATCTTTTTCGGTAACTATAAAACAGGCCGTTGCGCCGGCCCACGGAGATTCCATGTCAGACAAACAATCGCAGCTGGTAAAACTTGACTTAATCCGCCATTCGGTAAGCCACATTATGGCCCAGGCGGTGACTAAACTGTTCCCGGGAACCAGGGTCGCCATCGGGCCGGCCATCGAAAACGGCTTTTATTACGACTTTCAGTTTCCTTCCGCGGAAGCGGGCAAGGCGCCCGTCACAAACGAAGATCTTGCCGCCATTGAGGCGGAGATGAAAAACATCATCGACAGCAGGCAGGATTTTGTGCGCGTGGAAGCAAGCCGCGCCGAAGCCCTTGAGCGCTTTGCCGATGAACCTTTCAAAGTGGAATTGATCAGGGATCTGGATGAAGGGGAAGTCATTTCGATTTACGAAAACCGCCCCGCCGAAGGTCCCGGCGCGGGAACCTGTGTGTGGGCGGATCTTTGCCGGGGACCCCATGTGCAAAATACCCGCGAGCTTCATTCGGGCGCTTTCAAGCTTCAAAGCATAGCCGGCGCGTACTGGCGGGGCGACGAAAAACGGCCCATGCTTACCCGTATCTACGGCACCGCCTGGGAAAACCCCAAGGACCTCAAGGCCCACCTTGCCTTTCTCGAAGAAGTGGAAAAACGCGATCACCGGCGGGTGGGCAGGGAACTCGATCTTTTTTCCACCCACGAAGAAGCCGGCGCGGGACTTATCTACTGGCATCCCAATGGCGGCCGCATAAGGGTTGCCATCGAGGACTTCTGGCGCGCCGAGCACTATCGCAACGGTTACGAAATTCTCTACACGCCCCACATCGGTAAAAGCTGGCTCTGGGAAACTTCGGGCCACCTGGGCTTCTACAAGGGCAACATGTACAGCCCCATGGAAATTGACAATCAGGACTATATCATCAAGCCGATGAACTGTCCCTTTCATATCATGATCTACAAAAACAAACAGCGCAGTTACCGCGAACTGCCCCTGCGCTGGGCGGAACTGGGAACGGTGTACCGCTACGAACGTTCCGGCGTTCTCCACGGTCTTTTGCGTGTCAGGGGTTTTACCCAGGACGACGCCCACATTTTCTGTACGCCCGAACAGATGGAAGGCGAGATACGCGAAGTGCTGCGCTTTTCCCTGTGGATATGGAACGTCTTTGGCTTTAAGGAAATCAAGGCCTATCTTGCCACAAAGCCCGCGGAGTCGGTGGGCGAGCAATCCCGCTGGGACGCCGCCCTGGAAAGCCTGCGAAAGGCGGTGGAAGCGGAAGGCCTTGCCTATGAAATTGACGAGGGCGGCGGCGCTTTCTACGGCCCCAAAATCGATCTGAAGATCAAGGACGCTTTGGGCCGCGAGTGGCAGATGACGACCATACAGTTTGACTTTAACGAGCCCGAACGCTTTGATATGACCTTTGTCGACGCCGACGGCCGGCACAAGCGGCCGTACATGGTGCACCGCGCCCTTCTGGGAAGTCTTGAGCGTTTCTTCGGCGTTTTAATCGAACACTTCGGCGGCGCCTTTCCCGTGTGGATCGCGCCCTGCCAGATCGCCGTTATTCCCGTCGCCGAAGGCTTTAACGATTACGCAAAGCGCGTCGCCGCCGAACTCAAGGCCCGCGGCCTGCGCGTTACCGCCGAGCTTGACGACAACAGGATGAACGCGAAGATCCGCGAATGTCAGAACCGCAAGATTCCCTACATGCTCGTGGTAGGCCAGCGCGAAGAAGAAAGCGGAACCGTGGCGGTGCGCCTTCGCGGCGGCCGCCAGCTTCCCGCGATGAAGGCGGCTGATTTTGCCGCCTATGTTGAAGAAAAAGCCGCCTCGCGCAGTCTGGAACTGTAGTACCGTGTAAAGTCAAAACGACCGGATATAAAGAAAGCGAGGAAAAAGAATATGAACCACAACGGAGCACAAGGTAGACCGCTACGCGGTCAATCAGAAAACACAAAGGAGAAAGCTTCCTCTTCCTTTGTGTCTTTCGTGCGCCTGTGGTTAAATATCTTAATAGTACTTTTAGTGTTTACAAGGTAGTAGTACCTTTTTGCCTTATTCCCCTTCGCGATGAACCCGTTCGTGCCTGTTCGCGCGGTTCGTGGTTATATTAAACTGGTTGTCTTTTTTACCACGAACCTCACGAACCTCACGAATAAAGAGAGTGACAAGCCTGGTGTTCTGTAACATCTAAACGACCGGATATAAAGAAAGAGGAAGAAGGATATGAACCACAACGGAGCACAAGGTAGACCGCTACGCGGTCAATCAGAAAACACAAAGGAAAAGCTTCCTCTTCCTTTGTGTCCTTCGTGCGCCTTCGTGGTTAAATATCTTAATAGTACTTTTAGTATTTACAAGGTAGTAGTACCTTTTCGCCTTATTCCCCTTTGCGCGATGAACCCGTTCGTGTCTGTTCGCGCGGTTCGTGGTTATTAAACTGGTTGTCTTTTTTACCACGAACCTCACGAACCTCACGAACAAAGAGAGTGACAGGCCTGGTGTTCTGTAACATCTAAACGACCGGATATAAAAAAGAGGAAGAAGAATATGAACCACAACGGAGCACAAGGTAGACCGCTACGCGGTCAATCAGAAAACACAAAGGAAAAGCTTCCTCTTCCTTCGTGCGCCTTCCGCGCCTTTGTGGTTAAATATCTTAATAGTACTTTTAGCTGTTACACGGTACTAGCAGGTTTCGCTACGCTAATCCTGCTTCGCTTCGCTACGCGGGTGTAAGTAACACTAACCCCGCTTCGCTTCGCTACGCGGGTGTAAGTAACACTAATCCCGCTTCGCTTCGCTACGCGGGTGTAAGTAACACTAATCCTGCTTCGCTTCGCTCGCAGGATAAGTGAGGTTTTCCGGGCCGGCGTTGGCGAGGACTTTGGCGTAGAGGGCCGCTTCGTATTTGCACATATCCTGGTTGTGTTCACGCCAGTTGCCACATTCCCCTGGAGCCACGCCGGGTTCTTCGCCGTCGTAGGCGATGATCCAGTCGCACATTTCGCGGATCAGGGGGAGGATGCCGGCGGAATCAAGATCGCCGTTCATTAACAGGTAACAGCCGGTACGGCAGCCCATGGGGCCAAAGTAGACGATGTCCTTTCCCCATTTTGGATGCGCCCGCAGGAAGGTTGCCCCGAGGTGCTCAAAAGAGTGCAGGGCGGGCATGTCCATAACCGGCTCCGTGTTGGGCGCTTTAAAGCGAAGATCGAAGGTCGTGATAACCGCTCCGCCAAAAGTGTCCTTGCGGGAAACGTAGATCCCCGGTTTGAGCCTTAAATGATCGATTTGAAAACTGGCAATCTTTTCCATAAACACTCCTCATTGATATACGCGGCATTCTGCCGCCAACGGTTATAAATACGAAATAATCCTGCGGACAATTTCGCAGGAATTTTTTGACGCGACGGGAAGAAACTCATCGTGGGTCATCGGCGACTTGGAACCGGCCACATCAGAAAGGGCGCGGATCACCAGGCAGGGCGTCTTGAAAAGAAAGCACGCCTGGGCCACTCCGGCGCCTTCCATTTCAACCGCCCGTATTTTGGGAAAGCGCCGCGCGATTTCGGCAATCTTGCCCTCGTCGTGCATAAAAGCGTCGGCCGAGCCGATGATCCCCCGCGTGTGGTTAAACGCGGCGGGTAAAACGCCTTCGGCCTTAAGTTCGTCCACGGCCCTTTCGGCTTTCTCGATCAGGTCTTCCGGTACGGGATACACCGCCGGCATCCCGGGAAGCTGTCCGGGTTCGTAGTTGAACGCCGTAACATCAACATCGTGGTAAACAAGGCCTTCGCCGATAACCACGTCGCCAAAACTCAGGCCCGCGCCTATTCCGCCGGCGGAACCGGTGTGAATCACCACATCGGGTTTATAGTGGTCGATGAGGAGGGCCGTACCGATGGCGGCGTTCACCTTGCCGATACCGCAGCGGAGCAGCACGGCGTCCCTGCCGTCGAGTTTTCCCCGCGTAAAGAGAAAGCCGCCGCATTCACTTTGCGCTGCGCCTGAATCAACCCCGCCGCGCAACGAATCAGGAGCGTCCACCCGCATAAGGCCGCGGAGCAGTTCGATTTCCTTCTCCATGGCGCCGATAATTCCAATCATCATGCCGACAGTCTACCGGAAACCGCGCATTCCTGCCATACCGCCGCCCATCATCTGCTGCATGGCCGCGGGGTTCTTTCCCAGCTTCGCCATTTTTTTCATCATGGTCCGCATTTTTTCGAATTTTTTGATAAGCCGCGCCACCTCCGCCACCGAAGTACCCGAACCCCGCGCGATGCGGCCGCGCCGCGAAGGCCCGATGATAAGGTGATTGGCCCGTTCCCTGCGGGTCATTGAACAGAGAATCGCTTCCTGGCCCTTAAAATCTTCTTTGTCGATGTCGTCTTCACTTACCTGGCCGGCCATGCCCGGAATCATGTCGATCATTTTTTGGAGTGAACCCATTTTCTTTACCGAACGAAGCTGGGCAAGCCAATCCTCCAGGGTAAAGCTTTCCTTCTCCATTTTTTTCTGCAGTTCCGCCGCTTCTTTTTGATCGATTACTTCCTGGGCTTTTTCCACGAGGCTTACGACATCGCCCATGCCCAGAATGCGTCCGGCAATACGTTCGGGGTGGAAAACTTCCAGGTCCTCGCTCTTTTCGCCGGTACCCACAAATTTGAGGGCTTTGCCGGTTACCGTTTTGAGTGAAAGGGCCGCCCCGCCCCGCGTGTCCGAATCGAACTTGGTAAGAACCACTCCGGTAAGGCCGATTTTTTCGTCAAAGGTTTTGGCGATGTCAACGGCGGATTGGCCGGTCATGGCGTCGGCCACGAGCAGCAGTTCGTCCGGTTTGGCGGCGGCCTTAAGGCGGGCCAGTTCATCCATCATCACTTCGTCGATCTGCAGGCGGCCCGTGGTGTCGATGATCAAAACGTCGGCAAGATTTTTTTTGGCAAAGGCCAGGGCGCCCCTGTACACGGCGATGGGATCACGCGCGCCGTCTTCGCGGTAGACCGGCACGTCAATCTGTTTTCCCAGAACGGCAAGCTGTTCCGCCGCCGCGGGGCGCACCAGATCGCAGGCGGCGAGCAGCGGCTTGCGGCCTTCTTTCCTGAGCCGCAGCGCAAGCTTGGCCGAGCTGGTTGTTTTGCCCGAACCCTGGAGGCCGAGCATCAGTATCGTTGAAAGGGTATCCGGCCCCTTAAGGGCAAGATCCTGCTTTGCGCCGCCCAGGAACGAAACAAGTTTGTCGTGAACGATCTTGATGAACATCTGTCCAGGGTTGACCGAACGCAGTACCTTTTCGCCTTTGGCTTCTTCTATGGTGGAATTGACAAAACGCCGTACCACCCGCAGATTCACGTCCGCTTCCAGCAGCGCCATCTTAATCGCTTCAACGGCGTCGTCAATGTTCTTTTCGCTGATGGCCGCTTTGCCGGAAATGGTCCGCAGCGCATCCTGTACTTTTTGCGTCAGTTTGTCAAACACCGGATATTCCTTTTTAAACGCGGCGAATTGCCGCTTACGCCAAATCCGTCAAAAAACTGTTTAAGAATTCGACGGGCTTTAATTCCCTGTTGAGGATATGATAAAGGCCCGTTGAAATGGGCATGGAAAGTTTATATTTTTCGGACAACACTTTGACATAGCCGGCGGCGGCGACTCCTTCGGGAAGGTAGCCAAGCTCGCCGATACGCGCAAGCAGATCCTCAAGGTTCCTGAACGGCGCCAGTATGTTTTTTTCGATGATCTCGCGGCCAAAGCGGCGGTTGCGTCCAAAGACGGAACGGCAGGTTACGTCCAGATCGCCCACGCCCGAAATTGACGTGAAGGTTTCGGGGTGCGTAGCCCCCATCGCCATGCCCAGCGCCTGGATTTCGTTGAGCCCCGCGGCCAAAAGCAGCGATTCGGTGCCGTCCCCGAACATGTCCCCGCTTCCGGCGGTTTTCAGGGCGTCCAGTATCCCAAACGCAATCGCGATAACGTTCTTGACCGCCGCCGCAACCTGAACCCCCCGTACATCAAGCGAGGCGAATACGAGAAGGCGGCTGCTTTTAAGCAGATAACGAAAACGGATGGAATTACGGGCGCTTTCGCTGGCGGCGATAAGTCCCGTGATCTTTCCCCGCGACACTTCTTCGGCGTGACTGGGCCCCGCGATGTACACCAGAGACTTGCGGTAAAATCCGGGGAGGTAATCTTCGAGCGTTTCCAGAATGAGCCGCGGTCCGTTCCCGGTTTCAAGAAAGCCTTTGGTGATCACGCCTATGGCGCTTTGTCCTTCCCGTATCGAAGGCACGGCAAGAAGCTGCTTGACGGCGTTAAGCAAAAAGAGCGAAGGCAGGGCAAGGATGATGAACTCCTTTCCGCCGGCGGCTTCGCCCGGATCGTTAAGCGCCCTGAGTCCTTCGGGCAGCTTCACTCCGGGAAGAAAGCGTGAATTGGTATGTTTTTTGTTGATTTCTTCGGCGGTTTCCTTTTCGTAGCACCAAATGACGACATCATTACCCTTGTCGGCAATAACTTTTGCCACCGTAGTACCCCAGGCGCCGGCGCCCAAAACCGCAACATTCGACCGCATTTTCTCCCCCACATAAAACAGTATACTACACCGGAGCTCTTTTGTGAATGTCACAGGGCCGTAATTGCTTTAGGCGCGTTTTCCGATTATGATGCACTATGGAACTCTACAAACGAACAACGGACTGCGGCGCTTTGCGCGGGACCGATGCCGGCAAAACCGTTACGCTCAACGGCTGGGTCAACCGCAAACGGGATCACGGGGGCATCACGTTTATCAACCTGCGGGACCGTTACGGGCTTACCCAAACGGTCATCGACGAGGACGCCCCCGCGGAACTTGCCCGCCTGGCGGAAGAACTCCGCAACGAATACTGCGTCGCCGTGGAGGGCCTGGTACGGAAGCGTCCCGATTCAATGGTGAACCCCGAAATGGCAACCGGCGAAATCGAAGTTTCCGTCAAGCGCATGGTGATTCTCAACCGCTGCGAAGTACTGCCGTTTCAGATTGCCGGCGAAGAAAGCAGCGCCGGCGAAGACCTGCGCCTCAAGTACCGTTACCTGGATCTGCGCTCGACGGGCATGCAGCGGCGCATCAAACTGCGCAGTGACACGGCCTTTGCCGTCCGCGAATGGATGACCGCCCGCGGCTTTTATGAAATTGAGACGCCGACCTTTATCCGTTCGACGCCCGAGGGCGCGCGGGACTATCTGGTGCCCTCGCGGCTCTACGCGGGAAAGTTCTACGCCCTGCCCCAGTCGCCCCAGCTTTACAAACAGCTCCTTATGGCCGGCGGTTTCGACAAATACTTTCAGATTGCCCGCTGTTACCGCGACGAGGACGCCCGCGGCGACCGGCAGCCCGAGTTTACCCAGATCGACATTGAGATGAGTTTTGTAAGCCGCGACGACGTGCTTTCGATGACCGAAGGGCTTATGGGTCATGTGTTTAAAAAAGTTCTGGACGTGGAACTTCCCGCCCGTTTCAGGCGTCTGAGTTACGACGAGGCCATGGACCGTTACGGAAGCGACAAGCCCGATCTGCGCTTTGACCTGGAGCTGCGCGACTTTGGCCCCTACGTCGGGGCCGGCGGCTTTCAGGCGTTTAAGGATGCCGCTGCCGAAGGCGGCGCGGTAAAGGCGCTCGTCGTTCCCGCCGCCGCGATGGGGACGCCGTATTCGCGCAAACAGATCGAGGAGCTTGAAGCCCACGCGAAAATTTACCGCGCCCGCGGCCTTGCGTGGATAAAAGTTGCCGCTCCCGAAAGCGGGAGCAGCGCCCTGCTTGAGGGCGGCGTATCCAAATTTTTCGGCGGTAACGCGGCGGAGATCATCGCGGGTCTTGGAGCGAAGGCGGGCGACCTGATCCTGATTGCCGCCGATGCCAGGCGAAAGATCGCCAACACCGCCCTGGGCGCGGTGCGTTCAAAGCTGGGAAAAGATCTGCGCCTGACCGAAGCGAAACGCTTCGAGTTTGTGTGGATTGTGGACTTTCCCCTTTTCGAATACAACGAAGACGAGGGGCGCTGGGAAGCGGCCCATCACATGTTTTCGTATCCGCAGGAACAATACCACGCCGTACTGGAAAGCGATCCGGCTTCCGTCAAGGGCGACCTCTACGATCTTGTGCTGAACGGCTGCGAACTCGCTTCGGGTTCCATCAGGATTCACGATCCGGCCCTGCAAAAACGAATCTTTTCTGTCGTGGGAATAGACGCCGAAGAAGCCGAGGCAAAGTTCGGCTTTCTTACCGAAGCTTTTAAATATGGCGCTCCTCCCCACGGCGGCATCGCGCCCGGGCTGGACCGTCTGGTAATGCTTATGGCCGGAGAAACTTCGATCAAGGAAGTGATCGCCTTTCCAAAAAATTCTTTCGCGCTCAGCCCCCTGGACGGCTGCCCGAACGAAGTTGACGCGAAGCAGCTTGACGAACTTCACCTTATCGTAAAAAAAACGCCGCGGGACGGCGAGGGGGTCAGCAAAACGTGATCGAATTTTTTGATCTCTTCTGGACATTTATCAAGATTGGCTTTTATACCTTTGGCGGCGGTTATGCCATGATACCCGTTCTTGAGCGCGAGCTCATCAAAAAAAAAGGCTGGATCACGATGGACGAGACGCTCGATTACTATACTATTGCCCAGGTTACTCCGGGGATCATCGCCGTCAATATTTCGACCTTTGTCGGTTACAAACGTAACGGAATAGCCGGCGGCGTTATCGCTACCATGGGTTTTATTCTGCCGGGCGTTGCGCTGATGACGATAATTTCGATCTTTATCAAACGCTTTGCCGAATACCCTGTGGTACAGCACGCCTTTGCGGGAATCAGGATTGCCGTGGGCGCCCTGATCCTTGACACGATACGAAAACTGCTCGTTAATCTGTTTAAGGCCCCCGCGCGGCGCGGCGCGGATAACGGCGCGTTTGTCTTTTTCGCCGCTGTGTTCGCGGCGGCCTTTGTATTGTCCGCGTTCTTCAGCGCCAGCGCCGCCCTGATTGTGCTGGCCGCAGGCTGGGCGGGCTTTTTATGTTTCAGGCCGCACGGCTTTCGTCCTTCGCGGGGAGACGCGTCGTGATCTGTCTCGTCATCTTTGCGGCCTTTTTCAAAATAGGAATTTACAGCATAGGGGGAGGCCTCGCGACACTGCCCTTCCTTTTTGAATTGGCGGAACAATATTCCTGGCTCAGTCCCGAAAAAATCGGCGACTTCCTCGCCATCGCGCAGTCGTCGCCCGGAGCGACAGGGGTTAATATGGCCGCGCAGACCGGCTACCTCTGGGCGGGACCGGCCGGTTCCGTGGCGGCCGCTATGGGACTCATCACCCCGTCGATCATCGTCATCATCATCGTAGCCCGCATGCTCGCCGCTTTTAAGAAAAATAAAATCGTCGCGGCGGTTTTTACCGGCCTTCGTCCCGCGGCGGCGGGACTTCTTGCCGCGGCGGGCTTCGGCGTGTGGAAACTGGCCCTCTATGTCAGGGACGCCGCCGCGTGGTACGACTCGATCAGATGGCGTGAATTGTTTATCTTCGCCGCCTTCTTCATCCTCGTCTGGAAATTCAAAAAACACCCCATCCTCTACGTCGCCGCCGCGGGCGCGCTGGGAATTGCTTTGGGCCTGTAGGGAACAATATTTTTCTTCGACACGGCTTCGAATGAAATGAAAGAAGCTATAAAACATAATAATTTCCTTACAGAACGAACCTCGTAAATAATGCAACGTTTACAAGATGCCCCACCCTTCAGGCCGGGGCGGTTCATTCAAAATATAAAGAACCTATTATTTCTTCCGTTTGATTATACCACGCTGTTGCATATTTTGACAAATTCTTTTCACTGATCAAGTCTTCTCCGAATTGAACTATTCCATTGGTGTCTTTCCATTGTATATAAAAATCATCATGTGTTGCATTAACATCGATCGTAAAATATATTGGCGCTTCAGCTGCTATTAATTTAAATAATTCATTGTTATTGACATTTCCCCATGATATTCTTACAATTATGTTATAATTCAAAAAGGATGTAAAAACCGCTCTTGTCAATTGTTTATCGTTCAATTCATAGGCGGAAAACCTAAAGCCTTCTACCGCCACAATATTATTAATATTGCTTCTCCTCATATTATCAAAAAAATACCAATGATCAAATCTATCATGATTCGCCAATAATTTTTTGTTATGCGTTTTAAATAACTCTGGATCATATGAATATTCATACATTAAAA
>JAITBL010000211.1 GCA_031283575.1 Treponema sp.
CGCAGGGCATATATGTCGGCCATCTTATAAAAGATATCAAGGCCGAATCCGGACGCTTCAACCAGTTCTTTTTGATCATAGGCTTTCTGATACTGGGCAAGGGCAATGCCGTATTCCCCTTCACTGCGGTAGATTTCGCCAATCCAGTATTCGGCTTCGGGGTAATTTTTAAGGCTGCCAAGACTTTCCAGGGCCTGCAGCGCGGAATTTTTCAGGGCCGTCCTGGGAAATTTGTAGTACAGTTCGTTCAGGGCGTTAGCGGCCGCCACGCGGAATTCCTTTTGGATATAGACATCCACACGGCCCAGGTCGTCGCCTAACCTTCGTACCTCGCGTATTGAAAGAACGGCGATAAGATCCTGTTCGAGTTTTGCGTACTTGCTTTCTTTTTCCCTGCGGGCATTTTCAAAACACTTGAGGGCTTCCCCGTATTCCCCTTCGCGGAAAAGCCGCTTTCCCTGTTCCAGGGTAAGCCAAAACGGCTCCGTGTTCTGGGCAAACCCGGAAGCGGCGGCGCATACAAAAACGGCGGTAAAAATACACCGCAAAAGTTTAGAGTTTACAAAGCTCTTCTTCAAACGCCTTGTCAGCATCATCCGCGTTAATGGTCCTTATTACTTTTCCGTGCCCGAAGATCAGCACTTTGTTTCCCGCGCCGGTTATTCCCAGGTCGGCGTGTTTTGCCTCTCCGGGGCCGTTTACCGCGCAGCCCATAACGGCTATGGTCAGGGGCTTTTCCAGGGCATAGAGCCGTTTCATCCAGCGTCCCGTAAAGGCGTGGGTGTCGAAACCGTTTCTGCCGCAAAGGGGGCAGGAGATGATCAGCGCCCCCTTGGGGGCCCTGGTACAGCCGGCTTCGGCGGCGGCGTTGAGGATTTCCCTGGCGGCGATCACCTCGTTTTCCATTGTATCCGAAAGAGATACCCGCAGCGTGTCGCCTATGCCTTCCGCCAGCAGCGGCAGCAGGGCCGCCGCGCTCCGTACCGATCCGGCAACCAGCGGACCCGCTTCGGTTACCCCGATATGGAGCGGAGCGGCGCTTCGCCGCCTGAAAAGCCTGTTCGCCTTTATAGTATCGGCAATTCCGGACGCTTTCATTGACACTACAAAGTCCGTAAAACCGAATTCCTCAAATACCGCCGCTTCTTCTAGGGCCGCTTCCGCCAGGGCTTCGGCCCGGCCGATCCTGCCGTCTTCGAGCTTTTCCCGAAGCGCCGGGGGAAGGCTTCCCGCGTTAACGCCGATACGGACGGGGACTTTTTTCGCGGCGGCTTTGGAAAGCACCGCTTCCACCCTGTTTTTCCGGCCTATGTTGCCGGGGTTTATGCGGAGTTTAGCTATGGGAAAATCAAGACAGCGGAGGGCAATCCGGTAATCAAAGTGAATGTCCGCGCAGAGGGGCATCGAAACCCCGGAAGCAAGAGTCCCCAGGGTTTCGGCGGCCTTCGTGTCGGGAACGGCAAAACGGAGCAGATTGCAGCCAATGGCGGAAAGCGCCTCTATACGCCGGGCAACGGCCTTTCCGGCCTCCCCTTCAATATGTTCAGGCCCAAGTTTCCCTTTCCACATGGTCTGCACGGCGATGGGATTATCCCCGCCTATTGAGACAGACCGTATTCCGCCGTGAGCGCCTAAAGAAACCGTATGTTTTACAGGCTGATCATCGAAAGAACCATCGCGAAAATAGCGACGGTTTCGCAGACGCCGACTATCATCATATAGTTGGCAAAACCCTTGCCGGTTTCCCCGGCCGCGTCGGCACCGGCGGCTCCGGCCTTCCCCTGGGCGATGGCGGAAAACGCCATGGCAAGCCCCGACGCAATGCCGATACCGAGGTACAAAAGACCGTTATCCGGATTCGCTATGGCCGCGGGTTTCATAAACAGGAAACCCAGGATATAGCCGTAGAAGGTCTGCGTTAAAGGCGCCCCGCCAAAAACAAGCAGGGTCATGGGAGCCGGCTTATTGCCGATATAGCACTTTTTCCACGCGCCGATGACCGCCTGCCCGGCAATACCAATTCCGATTGCCGAGCCAATCGCGGCAATACCCATTACAATACCGGCGCCTATGAAGCCTAAATTCATACCTTTCTCCTATTTTGAAGTCCCCGGATCAGCCGGAACGACTCCTTGTATTTAAAATATGAGCTTCCAAAAGAAACTCCCAAAGCCGTCCATGTTAACGGACAACACGTTTAGAAAACGGTCTGTAGGCGGAACCCGCCCATGTTACTCCGGCATGGCCGGAAAATTCCAGCGTATTAAGCCGGACTCCGTGAACCAAAACGGAAAGCACATTCAGCACAATGTTAAGCCCGTGGCCGAATACCAAAAGAATTATCCCGAAGACAAAAAAGAGTAAATGCCCCAGCATCGGCCCCGCCATTTTATCGACCGTGTCGGCGATGGCCGCCCCGGCAAGCCCCACGGCCCAAAGCCTTATGTACGACATAATGTCGGAAAACACGTTGGCAATGCCCAGAATTACCGGGATGATGTTTTTCAGGCTTTCCAGTATGGATCGGCCTATGCTTCCGTCATAGTTGATAAACACAAAGTTCAGGGCAAAGCCCGCGGCGAAAACATACAGCGCCTGGGGAAACAGGGGAATTTGCCGGTATTCGTTGCTTGCGATAAGGGAAAGGATGATAAAATACATTCCCCCCAGCATGGCGATATTTCCCAGCTCTCCCAGAACCTTGAGGGTTTTGTTGTGGAAAATCGCGATAATATGCCCAATGGAAAGCTGGAACAGGGCCAGGGAAAAGCAGAAAATCATAAGGTTCTGCTGAACGATCTTTTTGCCATATTCGGACGCGTTGGAAGTTACATTGGAGATAAGGGGCAGCGAAATGTTTTGAAGCGATTCCGGCAGGTAGCCGACTTCGATTCCGAACCAGGAACAGGTAAGTACGCCCCAGACAAAGTTGGAAAACCCCAGAAGGCAGAGCAGTTTTATGATGCCCGGAACGCCTTTCTTTGCCGTTACGATACAGCCCCCGATTCCCGTCAAAAGGAGAAGCGCGCCGTAACCCGCGTCGCCGAAGATCATCCCGAAGAAAATAACAAAAAAGAGGAGGAACCAAAGCGAAATGTCAACTTCGTTATAACCCGGCACTACCTCTAGGAAATCGGTCAACGGGTTAAGAAGGCGTACCAGTCTGTTGTTTTTCAGCAGGGTCGGAACAGGATCGTCGGGACCCGGCTCGTCGGCAATAAACGCCCAGCCGTTTTCCGCCGCGCCCCGCTTGAGTACGCCGAGCCTTTCCCGGGGTATGTAACCGGTAAGCCAGGCGACGCCCCGGCCCTCAAAATTCTCGCCTTCAGCCCTGTCTTCTTCAAGGATGGTCATGCCGGCCCTGGCCGTTTCAAATTCAACGCTTTCGATGAGTTTTTCATGCTCCGCGTTGATGGCCCCGGCCGCCGGAACATAGCCGGCAAGCGTATCGTCTATGCCGGCAAGCCTTTCCCGTATTTCCGCCGCCTGCCGGTCGATTCCCGACAGGGATTTTTCGGGGAGGGCAAAAGGCGTCTCACCCGGTATTTCGCCGCCTACCGCGACAAGCCGGACGCCGGTTTTGTTTTTTTCAAGAACGATACAGGCTGTTTCGCCAAGTTTTTCATACGATTGA
>JAITBL010000219.1 GCA_031283575.1 Treponema sp.
GGGATCTGCGAAGCCAAAAGGCCGCCGAGAAAAAGGCCCTGGAAGCCGACCGGCGCAGCCGGGAGATGGAAATGCAGACCCTGGCGGCCAAGACCGCCTCGGAAGCGAAGAGCAGTTTCCTTGCCACGATGAGCCACGAAATCCGCACCCCCCTGAACGCGATCATCGGCCTTTCCGAAATAGAACTGCAAAAGGAACTGCCCGAAGATACCCGTGCCGATCTTGAAAAAATTTACAATTCAGGTTCAAACCTCCTGGGCATCATCAACGATATTCTGGACATTTCCAAAATCGAATCGGGAAACCTGGATCTGGTTGCGGAACCTTACGATGTTCCGAGCCTGATCAACGATACGGTCCAGCTCAATGTCGTGCGCATCGGCTCAAAGCCGCTCAGGTTCGAACTGTCCATAGACGAAACAATACCGGTCAGGCTCTACGGCGACGAACTGAGGGTAAAACAGATTTTAAACAACCTCCTTTCAAACGCGTTTAAATACACCGACAAGGGGACGGTAAGCCTCACGGTTAACTGGGAAAAAGAGAAAGATGACGCATGGCTGATCTGCAGGGTCAGCGATACCGGCCACGGCATCAGGGCCGAAGACACAGGCAGCCTGTTCCTGAAATACGCCAAGTTCGATACCCACGCGAACCATCATATAGAAGGAACGGGGCTGGGCCTTCCAATCGCGAAAAACATAGCGGAGCTTATGGGCGGTACGATTGAGGTGGAGAGCGAATACGGAAAGGGGAGCGTCTTTACGGTACGGATCAGGCAGGGGATTGTCGATCAAAGACCCATAGGAAAAAAGACCGCAAGGAATTTACGGCTGGGCCGTTTTATGAAGAAGAGCATGGACCGGAGCAGAAACCTGATCCGGTCCTATATGCCCTACGGCCGGATTCTTATTGTGGACGACGTGGAAACCAATCTGGATGTGGTCAGGGGTCTGATACTGCCCTACGGCCTTGACATCGACTGCGCGTCCGGCGGCAGGGAAGCGATAGAAAAAATCCGGGTCCTGGGAAACGAAGCGAAGAAGAAAAAACACAAAAAGAAAAAATACGACGTAATATTTATGGATCACATGATGCCGGAGATGGACGGTATCGAGGCGGTCAGAATTATCCGTAACGAGATCGGATCCGAATACGCCAGGAATGTACCGGTTATCGCCCTGACGGCAAACGCCTTAAAGGGAAACGAGGAGATGTTCCTCGCCCACGGCTTTAGCGGCTATATCTCCAAGCCCGTCGATATTTTTCAACTGGACGCGGCCCTGAACACCTGGGTACGGAACAAACAGAGCAGGGAAACGCTGGAACAGGCGGAACTGCAGAGGGCGGCCGGCGCGGAAAACCGCGGAACCGTTTCGCCGGGGATCTTTGACGGCCTTGCCGTGAGGGGGATCAACCTGGCGGCGGGAAGGGAACGGTATACCTCAGACGATGTCTTTCTTGAAATTATCCGTTCCTACTGCATCCATACGCCGGCCCTGCTTGAGAGGGCGCGCCGGTTCTCCGGAGAAAAGCTGGATCAATACACCATAACCATACACGGGCTCAAGGGATCAAGTTACAGCATCTGCGCCAACGAGGCCGGCGATTACGCGGCGGCCCTGGAAATGGCGGCAAGGGCAGGGGATGTTGAAACGCTCAAGGCGAAAAACGGCGGGTTTATCAAAACGGTGGAAATTCTTCTTTCCGGCCTGAATGAACTGTTGACGAAAAATGAAAAAGGCGTCACCCGGAAACAACGCGCCGCCGCCCCGGATCACACCCTTTTGGCCAGGCTCCTTGAAGCCTGTAAACAGTATAAACCAATAGCGGAGGCGGAAAGGCCGATGACTGAACTGGAAAAGTACGAGTATGATTCCGGCGGGGAACTGGTTTTCTGGCTGCGGGAACAGCTGGAGAATCTTGATTACGACGCCATACGGGATCGTCTGGAAAACCGCGAGAAATTTCCAAAAACGGAATCGGGTAATACGTTCGGAACAAAATCACAGGAGGAAATTGCATGAAAAACAAGCGAAAAGTTATTTTGGTAATTGACGACATTATTCCCAGCCTCAATGTGATACGAAAAATTCTGGAAGATGATTTTGAGGTGTGCCTTGCGAAATCCATCGATACGGCTTCGATGATGCTGAAAACCAACAAGGTGGATTTGATTCTGCTGGATATTGAAATGCCTGAAATGTCAGGCATTGACTATCTGAAACAGCTCCGGCAGACGCCGCGGTACAGCGGCATCCCCGTGATATTCGTGACTTCCTACGCGACCAAAAAATTTCTCCTGCAGGCCGTGAGTTCCGGCGCAAAGGATTTTGTCGTAAAGCCCGTTTTCCCGAACATCTTGAAGGAAAAGATACGTGGTGTCCTGGAGCCCGTAAAAACCGTGTAAAAACAGGATACGCGCAGGGCGCGGTATAAGTGTATACACCCGAAAAAAAGTATGGTATGCTGTAAAGCGGTTACAGGGGGTTCGTATGCATATTTCCGTTAACGATTTCGGCACGCTTTCCAACGGCGGGGGCGTAAAACTCTATACTCTGGAAGCGGGGGATATAAGTCTTTCCATCAGCGATTTCGGCGCAATCTGGACATCCCTTATGGTTCCCTCAAAAAAGGGAAGAAAGGACGATCTGCTCCTGGGTTTTTCGACACTAAGCGGCTACCTCCACAGGGACAATCCCCATTTCGGTTCCACGATAGGCCGTTTCGCCAACCGCGTGGCGGGAGCGGCTTTTTCGTTGGGCGGCAAAAACTATACGCTCTATAAAAACGACGGGAACAATTCCCTCCACGGGGGAAGGCGGGGCTTTAGCCGCCTGCCCTGGAAAGCCGAGTCCTATACGGAAAACGGCGGGGCCTTTGTCCGCTTTGAGCTGGAAAGCCCCGACGGAGACGAAGGCTATCCGGGAACGCTCAGGGCGGCAGCCGTTTACGGCGTAACGGACAACAACGAAATCCGCGCCGTTTACGAGGCGAAGGTGGACGCCCCCAGTCCGGTGAATCTTACCAATCACGCGTACTTTAACCTTGCCGGCGAAGGAAACGGGAATATACTTTCCCACGAGGTGACCCTCTTCGCCTCCTCGTATGTGGAGCCGGACAGCGGCCTTATCCCCACGGGACGCCTTGTTCCCGTGGAAGGGACCCCCTTCGATTTCAGGTCGCCCAAGCCGATAGCGAGGGATTTCCCCGCGGTCTGCGGGGCGGCCGTCGACAAGGTGGGCACGGGCTACGATCACTGTTTTGTCGTCGACGGAACGCCCGGAACGCTAAGGCCCTGCGCCAAAGTGCGGGAGCCCGTTTCGGGGCGGGAATTGCGCGTTTCCGCCACCCAGCCGGGAATTCAGTTTTATACGGGGAACTTCCTTGACGGCGTTTCCGGCAAGTCCGGTTCGGTCTATAACAAAAACGCCGGCTTTTGCCTGGAAACCGAGCATTTTCCCGATTCCCCCAATCAGGACCGTTTTCCGGACGCCGTCTTCGGCCCCGGCCGCGATTACCGCGAAGAAGCCGTATTTTCGTTCGAATTTTCGACGGAAAAGCTGCCCGCGCCGCCGTCTTGAATTAAGCCCCAAGTTCTTTTACACTGTAAAAGTGGGATAGCGAAGTAAAGAAATATTTGTCAAATGGGGAGTATATGGATATACAACTGAACGAACTCATCGAAAAGATCAAAAAGGACGGTATAGAGAGCGCCAGCGAAGAAGCGGGGCGGCTTAAAACCCAGGCCGAAGCCGAAGCGCGGCGTATCATTGAGGCCGCCAAAAAAGAGGCCGCCGGCATTATCGCGCGGGCCGGGGCCGACGCCGATCGGAGCGAAAAGGCCGGAATCGCGGCGGTGGGCCAGGCCTCACGCAACCTCGTGCTGGCCTTTAAGGGCGAAATTCAGAAACTTCTGGACGCGATAAGCGCCAGGGAAACGACCGCGGCTTTTGACGAAACCACCCTCAAGTCGCTTATTCCCGATCTCCTTGGAAATTGGGCCTCCGGCAAGGGCGACGATCTGGCGGTCCTGCTTCCCGAAGCGGAGCTTGGGAAGGTCGAGGGCTTCCTCAGGGACAAACTCGCGAAAGAACTCAAAAATGGCGTGGAACTCAAGGCC
>JAITBL010000235.1 GCA_031283575.1 Treponema sp.
GCTCCCGCCGCCGCCGCCGCGCAGAAGATCAGGATCAGGAGCAGCAGCGCGCCGTATTTACAAGGCCTTTTTGTCATGGTACACCAGTATAACATGAAGCGGTGAAAGGAACAACACGCAAGCCGGTACATTTGGGCCACGGCTATACAGATTTGAATTCGCCGGGCGGGGAATTGGCTCATTCCCTGTCCGGCAAAATTACTTCGCGTAATTCAGGAGCGATTTTGGGCAAGTATTCAGGATTAAAGGTAACGGTCATGGGGCTGGGGTTACATTCGGGCGGCCTGGAATCGGCGCGCTATCTGGCGCTGGGCGGCGCCGACGTAACCGTTACCGATTTACAGGACGAAAAAACGCTGGCGCCGTCCATCGCCGGACTTGAGGAAAGCGGGAAGCGTATCCGCTATGTGCTGGGCCGCCACGAAATGGAAGACTTTTCCCGCGCCGACATGGTCGTAAAAAATCCCGGCGTAAAAATCGATTCACCCTATCTGGCCGCGGCAAAACGTATCGAAACGGACATTTCCCTTTTTCTTGCCGGCGCGGGAGCGATCCGCCTGAGCGCGGTAACGGGCTCCAAGGGGAAGAGCAGTACGGCCAGCGCCCTGCAGTGGATACTCGAGGCGGCGGGCAGACCTTCGTTTTTGGGGGGCAATATCACCGTTTCGCCTTTAAGTTTTCTGAACCGGCTTGAGCCGGGCTGCGACGTGGCGCTGGAATTGTCGAGCTGGCAGCTGGGCGACCTCGCCCTCTGCGGCGCGGCGATCAAACCCCGTGTCGCGGTCGTCACGGCGATACTGCCCGACCACCTCGACCGTTACGAAAGTATGGAGGCCTACGTGGCGGACAAGCGCCTGATCTGCCGCCATCAGGATCGATCCGACGCGCTGATCTCGGCGGCGGACGACCGGTGGGGATTTTTTTCGCAAAGCGCCGCCCGCCCCCTGCCCTGCTTCGCCGCCCCGCCGGAAGGAAGCGCGGCGGGCGGCTGGCTTGACGAAAACGGCCGCGGCCTCGTCCGCCTCCGTGACGGCGACGAGGTTCTGGAACTGCTTCCCCCGCGGACCAAATCTCCGGGCCGCCACCAAAAACAAAACCTCCTTGCCGCGGCGATGGCCGCCTGCGAGCTTGGCGTCGCGCCGGCCGTTATCCGCGGGGCGCTGGGGAATTTTCCCGGAATCGAACACCGCCTTGAGTGGTTTTACGAAAAAGACGGCGTCACGTTTTACAACGACAGCGCCGCCACAATCCCCGAAGCGGCGGCGGCGGCAATCGGGGCGCTTCCGGCGCCGGTGGCGGTATGCGGCGGAACCGACAAAAACCTTGACTTTCGCCCCCTGGCCGAAGCGGCGAAAAAAGCCGCCGCCCTGATCCTCCTCGAAGGAACGGGAAGCGACAAACTGATACCCCTCCTCAGGGCGGACGGCGTTCCTTTCCGCGGCCCCTACGGCGATCTGGAGCGGGCGGTTGAGGCGGCCTTTCAGGCGGCAAAACCGGGGAACAGCGTGGTGCTGTCGCCGGGCTGCGCCAGCTTCGGCATGTTCCTTAATGAATTCGACCGCGGCCGCCGGTGGAAAGCGGCGGTCCTTAAGGCGGCGGGCGGTGGATCTTGAAGCCCTGCGGGAACGGGCCGAAATCATCCGCCGGATACGAAACTTTTTTGACGGGCGGAATTATCTTGAGTGCGACACCCCGCTTCTCGCGCCCGCGCTGATTCCCGAAACCTGCCTTGAAGTGTTTGAAACCTCCCTGATTCCGCCCGAAGGAAGCCGCCGGAAAGCGGAAAAACGCTGGCTCGTCCCTTCGCCCGAAGTCTGGATGAAAAAACTTCTCGCGCGGCACGGCGTTTCTCTCTACCAGATCTGCAAATGTTTCCGCAACGGGGAATCGGCCGGCCGCCTGCACAGCCCCGAATTCACCATGCTTGAATACTACACGATAGACGCCGGTTATCTGGACTCGCTCGCCCTTCCCGAGGAGCTTTTTGATTCCCTGCCCGAACGGGATCGTTTTCCCCGCGGCCCGTTTGAAAGGCTGACGATGGAAGAAGCTTTTGTCCGCTGGGCGGGCTTTTCCCTGGAACGCGCCGCCGCCGAAGGAAGCGCGGCCATGGCGGAAGAAGCGCGGCGGCTCGGCCTCGATCCGCCCGCCGGTCTGGATACGGCGGCCCTCTACGACCTTGTTTTTATTCACGCGGTCGAGCCGCATCTTCGCGGGGACAGGGTCATCGCCCTTCTGGATTATCCCGCCTTCGCCCCCTGTCTGGCGAAAAAAAGTCCCGGCAAAGGACGCGCCGAACGCTGGGAATGTTACTACAACGGCATTGAGCTGGCAAATTGTTATTCCGAAGAGGACGATTGCTCCGTTGTCAGGTCCTATTTCGGGGCGGAAGGGAAGGCAAAGGCGGCTTCGGCGCTGGTTCCCCATGACGTTGACGGCGAATACTGGCGAATTTTCGAGCGTTTTCCGCGCTGTTCGGGCGTCGCCCTGGGAGTGGACCGGCTCATTATGGCGCTTTGGGGAGTCTCCAGCATAGACGGCGTGATCCCCTTCCCCCTGTAAACGGTACAGGGCCGAAGGCCGCGCTTCCGACGCGCGGCGGCGGCGGAACAGAACAAAAATGACGGCGTATCGATAATAGCGCTTGACAGTTCCCGCCTGTTGTGCTACCCTGTTCAAACATGGAGCTCAAGATACGGAAGAACAACGAAGTCTATATTATTGATATCGTTGGCGAGATGGACCTTTACAATTCCTATAAACTCAAAGAACTTCTTATGAAGATGATCGAAAAGAAAATCGAACGCTTTATCGTCAATATGGATGATGTGGAATACATTGATTCGTCGGGTATAGGGGCGCTTATCTACATCACTTCAACCATTAAAAAGCTGAACCTTCACCTCGTAATCGCCAATATTCACGGTTCGGTAAAAAAAGTTATCGAATTAACAAAATTATCAAGCTTTTTTCCCACCGCGGTGAACCTGGAAGAAGCGGTCACAATGGTAGAACGTTAAAAAATGTCCGAAATAGCCGCCGACAGCAAATCTCCTCTTTTTGATACGCGGGGAATGGCGTACCGGGAATTTCCTTCCGACTTCAGCAAGATTCGTTACTATACGCTTATCCTGGTAAGTTCGGCCCCGCCGCGTATAAAGGAATTCAACCTGCTGGAACAGCAGATTTCCGAGATTATCAAGAACGGTATCGCCCACGGCAACAAGAACGACCCCCGGAAGTTTCTCAAGATCTGGTATGATTTTACGCGGGAATACGCCCACCTTATTGTGGAAGACGAAGGCGAGGGTTTTAGGGAAATCAAAGCCTGGAACGAATTTAACCGCAGGCGTCTCGACTGTATTGACAGGGGCGACGTTGAGGGCATTATGAACTTTATTTCTTTCCGCACGCAGAAATCGAGCGAAAAAGACGGGGGAAACGCCCTCTTTGCCGCCCTTGAATACTGGAACGGCGGCCTTGTTTTTAACGACAAGCTTAACGCCGTCGCCGTAAAAAAAGTCTTCGACCCGGTACCGGAGGTTCCTCCCGGCTTTAAACCCTGGGACCTCAACCAGCCCGTATAACGGGCCTTTACACCGAACCCGTTATAAAGCTTCCGTCCGAATCGGTAAAGGGTTTTCCGTACAGGTATTCAAACAAAAAACGCATGTCCTCGGGCGCCATGTCCAGAAAACGGCAGCCGAAGTAACCCAGGGCGTTGTCCTTGTAGCGGCGGGCAATTTTGGCGGTGGCGCGGATCGAACGGTGAGGCGCCTGAAGCCGAACCGCCAGTTCGCTGTCGGGCAGCAGGGCCGACGACAGGGCCGAATGGGGATGGGAAAAGAGCAGTCCCGAGGCGCTGATATCCACGACCTTCCCCTCGAAGGGTTCGTTTTTGATCCGGCCGTGCTGAAAGTAGCCGTTAAGTTTAAGCGAAAAGGTAAGCACCTTTGAAAACTGATAGAGGGTTTCGATCACGTTGTAATCAAAGGGCAGCTTTCCTTCTTTATCGATCCAGATGTGAATGTAGCCGATCACATATTCCTGAAAAAGCAGGGGCACCCAGGCGTCCGAAAAGAATCCGGCGTCGAACTTCTTCTTGACAAAGCGGTTTACCGCGTCGTCGATATACGAGGGATCGACGCCGGTGCTTTCAAGGTAACGGCGGAACATTTCTTCGGTGATCAGGCGTTTTTTTGGATGGGAATCGTTTTGGGGAAAGTTTGCCAGGGTTGAGGGCAGATAGAGCGTCTTTCCCGTTTCGGCCACGATCCGCTCTTCGGTGAGGGACGGTTTTTTATCCTTGAAAATGATCATCTTGTAGCCCGAGGCGAAGCCCCTGATCCAGGCGGCCATCTGATCGATAAGGCTCTGGAGATTTTGGGGATCAAGATTATTCATCCATTCTCCCAGTTCTCCCGTTTCGTATTCCTGGGATTTGGGATAGTTAAGCAAAAAGCGGTCGCCCTGAAAGGTAAACTGTACCTTGAGATCTTCGGGACTGGTTACCCGCGAATAAGACCGGTCAAGGTTTTTATAGAGAAATTCGGGCGCCGGCGCGGTAATGTGCTCATCTTTGACGGCGCTTACCTCGACGGAAAAGATCACCACCTGGCCCTTGTAGTCAAACATAAGGTCAAGCTTTCTGCGGGGTTTAAGCCCCGTTACCGGCCTGTCCGCGGCAACAAAAACCTCGCTCTTGACGGGTTTTTCCAGCTTGAATATGTATTCGGTACGGCCCGCAAGATACATGATGGGGATCTGCTCGTCGTAAAGCGCCTTGAGGAGAAAGTCTTTTTCGATACGCTTAATCGGCGTAGCCATGATCAGAAAAACCTTTCGTAGGGAGTCATATCGGCGGCTCCCGGACTGTATTTTCCCTCGGTCAAAGGACGGGGGCTATCCAATAGAATATCGTCAAGCTCCCATAAAGCCATGAGCGCGGGCGGTTTTTCTTTTTGTACGGATGAAGCTTCCCCTGTCGTGATCGCGCCGGCGGTCACCGGTTCATCGCCGGATGATGCGGCAACGGGCGCGTCAGCGGCTTCCCCATCACCGGCGGGGACCGGCGCGCCGGCGGCTTCGGACAGGCCGGCCGGCGCCTCGTCCCCATCGTCTTCCGCCGCGGGCGTTTCAAGCCGCCGAAGGTAAAGTTCGCCGGTAATGCTTTGGGAGCGTCCCAAAAAACGTATGAGGAAGGAAACGCCGCCGTCGCCTTCGTTTCTGCCGCCGCCGAGACGGTAGGTCCTCACGCCCAGGGCGGTGAGGACCGGTTTGACGCGCCGGCGCACCGAGTCGGGAAAGCGGACGCTTTCCCCCGCGTCGTTTCCGTACACCAGGGCGGCGAGTACCAGGCGGGCGTTTTGGTACGCTTCCTCCGAAGCGCCCCCGCGGCCCAATTCACCAATCACGTAATCCCTGGGAAAAAGCGGCTCGTCGCCGTACCGGGGCCGAAACAGCGCTTCGGGAACGGCGGACGCGGCCTGGGAAAGCAGCAGCGGGATCAAAAAAATAACGAAACCGGGCGCGATCCTGAAGCCGGTTTTCATTCGCAGCGGGGTTTGACGCCCGGAAACCCGCCTTGCGGCGGGAGAGCCTTGCGGCGGGAGGTTCATACTTTTATTGTACCGTGGAGCGCGAGGGGGTTCAAGCCGTACGGTCTTGCAGGCGCGGGATCATTTTCCTATAGTGATGGGATGGATGTTCTTGAGGCCCTGCGGAAAGGTTTTACCGATCCTGTCAGGGATCCCCTCTGGGGTCACATTTACATGACGCCGCGCATTGCCGATCTTACGGCGTCGGCGGCCTTTATGCGCCTTTCGCGGATCTTTCAGCTGGGTCCCGCCTACTGTGTCTACCCCGGGGCAACCCATACGAGGGCGGGCCATTCGATAGGCGTCTATTATCTGGCGCGGCGGCTTCTGACCGGCCTGGCCGAAATTTCTTCAGCCTTTCTTACTCCCACGGGAGCGCTTTCTTTTCTGATCGCCGCCCTCCTCCACGATTTGGGACACTTTCCCTACGCCCATTCCCTTAAGGAAATAGCCCTGGCCGAACACGAGAACCTTTCGGCGCGCCTTATCCAGACCGAACCGCTGCGGACCCTGATCGGGAAGGCCGGCGGCGATCCGGCGCTCTGCGCGGCCATTGTCGACAAGAGCCTTCCCGCCGGCGGCGGGGAAGTCCGTTTTTTCAGGCGGCTTCTTTCGGGCGTTCTCGATCCCGACAAGCTCGACTATCTTAACCGTGACGCGCGGTACTGCGGGGTTCCCTACGGGGCCCAGGATGTTGACTTTATTCTTTCGCGGCTTTTCCCCCACCCGGAACGGGGCGTGGACATAGACTCAAAGGGAATTCCCGGCGTGGAAGCCCTGCTCTTCTCCAAGTATCTGATGTACCGCATCGTCTACTGGCACCGGCAGGTCCGTTCCGCCACGGCCATGGTAAAAAAGGCCCTCATCGCCGCCCTTGGCGAAAAGGTCATCGCGGCGGAAGATCTGTACGGCCTCGACGATCAGGGGCTTTTTGCCCTTATGGCCGAAAAAAACTTTGAACCCTTCGCCCTTGCCGCCGCCGTCCGTGACGGCAGGCTCTTTTACGAGGCGGCGGCCTTTCCCTACAGCGGGGATATGGGCCTCGACTCAATTGAGGAGAGGCCCGGCCGTGAAGCGGCGCTGGCGGCGGAACTTTCCGCGGCGGGTGAAAAAATCTCCGGCGGCGAACTGATTATCGACGTGCCCGAGCCGGTTTCCTTTGAAACGGACCTTGTGGTGCGCGATGAAGATCGCCCCTTCGGGGAAAGCTCCAGCGCTTTCAAAAAAAACATCCTTGACGGCTTTGTCGCTTCCCTGCGTATTGTCCGCGTCTTTACCAAACGCCCCCTCAAACAGGACCGGATTAGCGCCGTGATCCAAAAAAGCTTGCATAAGGAAGGAAATTGAGTTATGCTGGAACATGAAGGCTATGGAAATACATAATACCACCGAAGATTTGGTTATCGCGGAAGTCAATTCGATCTGCAATTCGCTGGAGGCGCGGGAAAAGCCGGCTGCCGGCGAAGACGCTTCGATCTGTACCTGCGATCAGTGCCGTCAGGACGCTGTCTGCTATGTGCTCAACAATACCGCCCCGCACTATGTGGTTTCTCACCGCGGCGCCGTCCGCGTCGACCAGGACAACGCCCAGGACAGGGCCGATCTCACCGCCCTTGTCTACGAGGGGATCAAACGGGTAAGCCACAACCGGCGGCCTTATGTCACCCACGGTAAAAACGCCGAAGAGAGCTTTACCACTCCGGTGTTCAATATTCCCACGATTATGGGCCGTGTTTTTGACGGCCGCAATTTTTCTCCGATGGCTGATATTGAAGTGGAGCTGCTGCAGAACGGCAGGCTTGTCGCCATGAAGGACCAGAATTGGCAGAACCCCTTCAAGATCATCGCCAACACCAACGGTACGTTTACCTTTTGGCCCCGCACCGTTCCCACCGATACGGCGGGAACGCGGGCGAGCTTTGAATATACCCTGCGCATTGCCGAAACAGGTTACGCCGAACTTGCCTATGTCTTTACCATTCCCGCGGTAAGCGAACTGTCCAGCGCCGGATCGTTTTCCATGGAGCGGACCTTCAAGCTTCCCGATCTGTACCTGTTCTATCCCGGGGAGGAAAAGGATCAGCTCAACATCACCGAATGATTCCGCGCGTGATTGACCATGAATACCCTGAATGAGCAAAAGTTAAAAGTTTGCGTCATCGGTCTGGGCCGTATCGCGAGCCTGCTTGAAGACGACGCGAAACGCGAAAAACCCTGCACCCATGCCGGCGCCATCACGGCAAACGAAGACTGCGTGTTATGCGCCGGCGCTGATATCGACGACGGGCGGCGTATTCTTTTTGCCGGACGCTGGAACGTTCCCGTATACGCCGACGCCGAAGCGATGCTGGCCGCCGAGCGGCCCGACATCGTTCACATCGCCACCCATCCGGACAGCCACTACCGCTACTGCGCCCTGGCGGCGCGGTACGGCGTCAAAACAGTGGTCTGCGAAAAACCCCTGGCCGACACGCTGGGAAAAGCGAAAAAAATTGCCGCCCTCGCCGAATCGGGGGCAGTCACCGTTATCGTAAACCATGAACGGCGCTATTCGGCGGATTATGTTGAGGCGCGGAAGCTGCTTTCGGGCGGCGGACTCGGCAAAATTCTTTCGGCGCGGGGCGTGTTGTACATGGGAACGCGGCGGCGGCTCCTCGACGTACTCTGGCACGACGGAACCCACCTTGCCGACGCGGCAATGTTTCTGTGCGGCGGCGTTCTTCGCCACCGGAAGCGCTGGGGAGCGCCGCTGGAAAGCCGCGGCGGCAGCGCGTGGCTCCTGGGAACTTTTACCGGCGGCATTCCCTTTGTACTGGAATTGGGCGCGGAACGGGATCATCTGGTTTTTGAACTGTCGTTTTCCTGCGAAAAGGGAAGCCTCCGTATCGGCAACAAAATCTTTGAAGTCCGCGAAAGCGCCGAAAGCCCCTACGCCGAGGGCTTTCGCAGTCTGGAAAAAATACGCGACGGCTTCGGGGAAAAGACCGGCTACTTTAGCGGCATGGCTGCCGACGCCGTCGCCTGTACCCGCGACAGCGGCCGCCGGCCGCGTTCCGCCGCCGCCGACGGCCTGGCGGTTATACGTTACCTTAACGGGGTAAAGCCGTGGCGGTAAAATCTTTTCTCGTGGATAACATACCCCGCCGTCCCGGCGGGGCCGGGCATGCTTGCCGCCCGCGGGCCTGAGCCTTTAAAACTGGGGGCGGACAAGCCGGAAGCCAAGGTTGATGCTCCGGTACGACGGAGTGTAGGGGTTCCGATTGGCCGAACGCACGCCCGCGGCGCTAGAGTTCCAGCTGCCGCCGCGTAGGACGCGGCTAGTCCCCGAGGACGCGCCCGCAGGATCGGTCTGGTTCCCGCCG
>JAITBL010000256.1 GCA_031283575.1 Treponema sp.
AAACACATGCAAAAAAGCCCTGATAATTGCCTTGAAAGATTTTTTTCCTTGCTAACGGGGGGGGGGGGGGGGGTAATTCCTTGCTGGGCAAAGATAGGGCTTGGGGACGCCGGACCGGCGTCAGGCGGTAAAAACAGGACTTTTTGCCTCGTCATGTCGAACGGCTCCTCCTTCTGGGGTACTATAGCACAAGGCTGTTTTCTCCGCAAGGGGAAAGCGTCAGGAGGGTTCCGCATGAAATTGGTGCTTATTCCCGACTCATTCAAGGGTACGATGCCGTCAAGCGAAATTTGCTCGATCATGGCCGCCTCGATAAAAAAGTTTTATCCCCAGGCGGAGGTGATCAGCATCCCCGTGGCCGACGGCGGCGAGGGGAGCGTGGACGCCTTTCTCGCGGCGGCGGGCGGTGAAAAGCGCAGCGTCCGCGTAAAGGGGCCCTGCTTTGACGAAGTCGACGCCTTTTACGGACTTATCGACGGCGGAAAAACAGCCGTCATCGAAATGGCCGCCTCATCGGGCCTTCCCCTGGCGGCCGCTCATGGCCCGCTCAATCCCGAAAAAACCACCACCTATGGCGCGGGCGAACTTATTGCCGCCGCGCTCAGGGAAAACAGACAGTGCGGCAAAATCATCATGGGTCTGGGGGGAAGCGCCACCAACGACGGCGGCTGCGGCGCCGCCGCGGCCCTGGGGGTCCGCTTCATCAACGGCGCGGGAAAGGATTTTATTCCCACGGGCGGAACGCTCAAGGACATCGAACACATCGACACAAGCGGCCTTGCGGCGGCGCTCAAAGCGCTTGAACTCGTGACCATGTGCGACATCGATAATCCTCTCTTCGGCGAAAACGGCGCCGCCCATGTTTTCGGCCCCCAGAAAGGCGCCGGAGCGGAGATGGTCAAATCCCTCGACGCGGGACTGCGCCGCCTCGCTTCCGTCGTAAAAAAAGATCTGGGCGTCGATCTTGAAAACATGAAGGGCGCGGGCGCCGCCGGCGGTATGGGTTACGGCATGAAAGTCTTTTTCGGTTCCGCTCTGCAAATGGGAATTGAGACCGTGCTCGACACCGTACATTTTGACGGCCTGCTCAACGGCGCCGCCATGGTATTTTCCGGCGAGGGGAAAATTGACACCCAGAGTCTGCGGGGCAAAGTGGTCATCGGCGTCGCGAAGCGGACCAAAAACGCCGGCGTTCCCCTTACGGCCGTCGTGGGCGATATAGGCGACAATATTGAAGCGGCCTACGACAGGGGTGTTTCGGCGATTTTCAGCATCAACCGCGTGGCGGTGGATTACGCCGCGGCAAAGCCGCGCGCGAAAAGCGATCTGGCCCTCACCATGGATACGATTTTGCGCTTTATGCGGCTCAAGGGCGAATGGTAAAACAGCGCATCGTCGTCATAGGGGCCGGAAATATCGGGCGTTCCTTTATCGGCCAGCTATTTTCGCGCGCGGGATGGGAAGTGGTTTTTGCCGACGTGAATCCCGTCATCGTCCGGCTTTTGAACGAAAGCGGTTTTTACACGCTTGTTATAAAAGAAGAAAAGCGCCGGGATGAGGAACGCCGCGTCGGTCCGGTACGGGCGATTGACAGCCGCGACGCTGACGCGCTCCGCGCCGCAATCGCCGGCGCCGATCTGATCGCCACCAGCGTGGGCAAGGCGGCGCTTCCGGGGATTCTGCCCGTAATCGCCGCCGCCCTGGCGGAACGCCGCCGCCAAACGCCGCGCCGGCCGCTCGACATCATTATTGCCGAAAATGTCCGCGGCGCGGCGGAACTTTTCAGAAGCGGCCTGCTGGAAAGCCTCGGCGCGGCCGGCCTGAGCGGTTTAATCGGCGAGTTTGACCAATTTACCGGCCTCGTTGAAACGAGCATAGGCAAAATGGTTCCCCTTATGCGCGCCGAGGATCTTGCCGCCGATCCTCTGCTGCTTTTTGCCGAAAAGTACGAGACCCTGATTGTGGACCGGCGCGGCTTTCGCGGCCCCCTTCCCGCCGTTCCGGAGATCCGCGCGGTTGACAATATTGCCGCCTATGTAGACCGCAAGCTCTTCATCCACAATCTGGGACACGCCGCCGCGGCCTATCTGGGATACCGCGCGGACAGCGGATTAAAAGGCATCGCCGAAGTACTGGCCCTGGGCGCGGTTGAAGAAGGAACGCGCGCGGCAATGAACGAGGCGGCCGACGCCCTGGCCCTTGAATACGGCGATTCGTTCAGCCGGCGGGATTTGGCGGAACACATTGACGAGCTGATCGCGCGCTTCAAAAACGCCGCGCTGGGCGATACGGTTTTCCGCGTCGGGCGCGATTTGTTCCGCAAACTGGCCGGCGACGACCGCGTTGTGGGCGCGATGAAACTCTGCGCCAAACACGGCATTCCTTCACCGGCCATTGACGACGTATACCGCGCCGCGCTGGGCTTTAACGCCGTCGATGAAAACGGCAAACCCTTCCCCGATGACGCGCGTTTTCATCGCGAACACAGGGGAAAGGATCTGCCTCACTTGACCTTTTAAGGTCAAGTGTCACTTAGTACTTTAGACTAAGTGTCGCTGGCCCCAGGGGCCAAGTGTCACTTAGCCTTTTAGGCTAAGTGACTTCACCTCATTTTATCCGATAGCGATAGAGCCGGTTTCACCCGTCCTAATCCGTATGCACTCTTCAATCGGAACGATAAAGATCTTCCCGTCCCCGATTTCCGGCGTCCGCGCGCCTTTTATGATCGCGTCGATAGTGGGTTTGACAAAGTTGTCATTCACCGCGATTTCGAGGCGTACCTTTTTGAGAAGATTCACCTCCATTTCGACGCCGCGAAACTGTTCGGTATAACCCATCTGCTGGCCGCAGCCCATGGAATTGGTTACCGACATCTTGAACACCTCGGCGTCATAAAGGGCCTGTTTGACCTCGTTAAGCGCGTGGGGCTGTATAGACGCAATAATTAACTTCATATAACACTCTCCTTATACGTTACTGAAGATCTGGAAGCCCGTATAAGCTTCGCTCTTGTGTTCCGAAAGATCGAGGCCAACCAGTTCATCCTTGGGGCTCACCCGCAGGCCGACCGTCGCCTTGATCGCGAGGAAGAGAAGGAAGCTGACCACCGCGGCCCAGACGCCGACGGCGCCGATCCCGACAAGCTGTATGCCCAACTGGGTAAAACCGCCGCCGTGGAGCAGGCCGACCACGCCGTCCCCGGGCGCATTCGCCCAGATTCCCACGGCAATGGTACCGAAGATGCCGTTGACACAGTGAACGGAGACGGCGCCCACGGGGTCGTCTATCTTCAACACCTTGTCGATAAACTCAACGGCAAGTACGACGATTATGCCGCCGATGAGGCCGATCACAATCGCGGCGCCGGGGCTGACCACCGCGCAGGGAGCGGTAATCGCCACGAGGCCGGCGAGAAGGCCGTTCAGCGTCATCGACGCGTCGGGTTTTTTGAACCATGCCCAGCTGAATACCATGGCGCCGATCGCTCCCGCCGCCGCCGCCAGCGTAGTGGTAACGCAGACACGGGCGATATTAAGGCCGCTCCAGATACCGCCTTCCCCGACGGTGGCGATGCCGGTAGAAGCGCCGTTAAAGCCGAACCATCCGAAGAAGAGGAGCAGTACTCCCAGCGCCGCGTAGGGAATGTTGTGGCCCGGAAAGGCCTTTACCGTCACCTTGCCGTTGGCGCCCTTCACATATTTTCCGATACGGGGACCGAGGACAATCGCGCCCATGAGCGCCGCCCAGCCGCCTACCGAGTGAACGACGGTGGAACCGGCAAAATCGTGGAAACCCAGTTCGGCAAGCCAGCCGCCGCCCCATACCCAGTGACCCGAAATCGGATAGACAAAGGCCGAAATGAAACAGGTGTAAATCAGATATGATTTAAACTGGGTCCGTTCGGCCATCGCGCCCGATACAATCGTGGCCGCGGTCGCGGCGAACACGACCTGGAAGAACCAGGCTTTATAGAAGTTTCCTTCTTCAAGTCCCAGGCCCATTGGCCCCTTGAAGAACTGATCCGTCCCGATGAGCCCCATGGCGTCCGCGCCGTACATAAGGCCCCAGCCTATCATCCAATACACGATGGCGCCAAAACAGAAGTCCATAACGTTTTTCATCGTGATGTTGGTGGCGTTTTTGGCGCGGGTAAGGCCTGTCTCCACGAGGGCGAAGCCCGCCTGCATGATAAAGACAAGAATGGCCCCCAGGAAGAGCCATACCACGTCAAGTGAAAACCCTATGGTTTCAAGGGTCTCCTGCGCGAAAAGAGAAGCTCCCGCGCAAAGAAGCACTGCCGCGATTGCGATTTTTTTCTTCACCGTTTTCCTCCAAAATAGATGTTGTGCCGGCCCGGGCCCTAACCCCGGCCTGCTTGCAAGCTGCAAACAGCTTCCACAGCTTATTTAGCAAAAACCGTGCCAAGTCGTCAAAAAGTCCCGCAAAATCGCGGAGAAATTACGCGGTTTTAAGGATTTTTAAGCGTCAGGGCTCAAGACAGAGTTCTGTGCGGTCAATTACAAAAGAAAAAGACGCCTTCGCGCTTAAATTCGCGATGTTTACGGCCACGTTTAGCCGAGGGGCGGGACGGCTTGCGGGCGTTATGCTGGTTAACAGCTTCGCGCCTCCTGAAAGAATTTAAAATAAAAGTGAATTCATACAAATTTGTAGGTAAAAAATGATGAAACTACTTTTTTGTCATTTTTGTATTTTCATATCTGTTATTGACATACCATTTTCGTATCATTACTTACGCGCGTCCAACCCTGAAACTTTTCCAGTTGATCCCGTAATGGTGAACCCGCAGGCCCATCTGCCGTTCGCTGACGCCCAGTTGGCGGGCGGCGGCGGCCATGTTGCCGCCGGTAATTTTGAGGGCTTCGACAATAAGTTCCTTTTCGAGGCGCGACAGGGCCGCTTCGAGGGTGGTGGTGGGCTCGGTATGGGTGGAAACGGCGGACTGAAGGCTCGGCGGCAGATTATAGGAATGAATCACCTTGTCGTTTGATAAAATCACCGCCCGCTCAATGCAGTTTTCGAGTTCGCGCACGTTTCCCTGCCACGAATAGCTGGCAAGCAGGTCGAGGGCGGGACTTGAGATACGCTTGATAGGCTTGTTGTTTTTTTCGGCGTATTTTTCGGTAAAGTAGTCGGCCAGAAGTATGATGTCGCTTTTGCGGTCCCGCAGGGGCGGAACGTGAACGGGAAAAACGTTGAGGCGGTAAAAAAGATCCTCCCTGAAGCGGCCTGTCTTTACCTCGTTTTCAAGATTGCGGTTGGTGGCGGCAATAAGGCGCACGTCAACCCTGATCACCTGGCTGCCGCCCACCCGCTCAAGTTCACGCTCCTGAAGCACCCGCAAAAGTTTGACCTGCACCTGGGGCGAAAGCTCCCCTATTTCGTCAAGGAATATCGTGCCCCCGTGGGCAAGCTCGAAGCGGCCCTTGCGGAGGGCGGTCGCTCCGGTAAAAGCGCCCTTTTCGTGGCCGAAAAGCTCGCTTTCTATGATAGATTCGGGAAGGGCGGCGCAGTTTATTTTGACCAGGGCCTGCCGCGAACGGCGGGAAAGCCGGTGAAGCTCGGCCGCGATCAGTTCCTTGCCGGTGCCGCTTTCCCCGGTGATCAGCACCGTGGCGTCGCTGGGGGCGACCTGGCGTATCATCTCGTAGACTTCGCGCATCGCGCCGGAACTCCCGATTATGGGGGAACCGGGGGCAAGGCGGCCGCCCGAAGCGTCTTTCGCGGCGTCTTTGCGGCCGGGGGAAAGGTACTGGTCCCGCTTAAAGCGGAACTGTTCTTCCATAATGCGCTCGCGAAGTTTGGCCGAATCCGCCACAAGGGCGGCGACTTTTTCAAGAAAGGCGCGGTCCCAGGCCATCTGGCTTTCCCGGTCTTCGGCCTGGATGCGCCGTTCGGAACTCAGGGTGCCGATGACCGCGCCGGCGGATCGAATCGGTACGCAGTACCAGGAGAGGCCGACCATGTCCGCGCGGGAGCGGTTTTTCGCGCGGTTGAGAAAATGCGTCTCGAGGGAAAGATCGGAGACGGTGTAGGGAATGCCCGACTCGAAGACACGCCCGATAAGGCCCTCGCCCAGACGGTAACGGCCGCGGGCTTTCTCTTCCGGCGTAAGACCGTAGGCCTCTTCGATTTTAAGAAGGCCGGTCGCGCGGTCCAACAGGGTCACCATGCCCCAGGTAAGGCCCGCCCTCAATTCCAGCAGCGAAAGCAGCGGCCCCAGGGCTTCGCGCAATTCCACATGCTTGTCGAAAGTACGGACAACATCAAAGAGCAGTTCCAGCTCGGCCCGTTCACGCTCGGGCCCTGGGGTTTCAAACAATATATCGGAGCTCACGGACATAGATTACTACATTTTTGTAGGAAAATACAAGGACTCCGGAATTTTTTTTACTGGACGATTTTTGATCCGGCGGGGGTTTTTAATATTTCTACCCTGCTGGGAATCTGGCCGCGCATTTCGGCCACATGCGAAATCAGCGCCACCATGCGGGTTTCCCGCAGTTCATCGAGAATGGTCAGGGCTTTTTGCAGCGCCTCATCATCGAGACTGCCGAAACCTTCGTCAATAAAGACCGCCTCTATCAAAAGCCCCCCGTGGCGGGCCTGGATCGAGTCGGCCAGACCCAGCGCCAGACTAATCGAAGCCATAAAACTTTCACCGCCGGAGAGGGTTCCGCAGGGCCGCCGGCGTCCGGTATCGGCGTCGAAAACGGAAAGGTCCAGCCCCGAAAGCCCCCGCTTGTTCCCCGCGGCGTCAAGCTGGAGTGAATAACGGCCCTCGCTCATGCGCTCAAGGCGTTTGGTGGCAAAGGCGGCGACTTCCGCCAAATAGAGGCTGAGCAGCCAGGAATCAAAGGGTTTCTTTTTGGGATTGCGCCCGCTCAAATCCCTGTCAAGCGCCTCGAAGCGCGCGGCCTCGCGGGAAAGCGTTTCGGCACGGAAGGCGGCTTCGTCAAGGCGGCGCTTGTTTTCTTCCAGAGCCGCCAGATCCGACGCGGCTTTTTGCGAGAGTTCCGCCCGTTTGTTTTTTTCCTGTTCCAGTCCGGCAAGTTCTTCTTCGCCCACGGCGCCCTGTTCCAGAGCCGCTTCGAGCAGGGCCAGGGTTTCTTCCCCGCGCTTGAGGGCGCTCTGTTCCGCCTGGGCGGCGGCGGAACAGGCCGCGACAAGTTCTTCACGCTCACGGGCATAGTCCGCGATAAAGCGCTCGCAGTCCTTTATCCGCTTCCGGACGGCGGCGGGATCGAGGCCGCCGGAATCGGCGGTCTCAAGCGGCTCCAGTTTGGCAAAAAGATCCTGTTCTTCTTTTTTGAGCGAAGCGATTGTTTCCATCTTGTGTGATTTTTTTTCCGTGAGGGCGGCGCGCCGTGTTTCGAGGCTGTTATACTGATCGAGAAGTCGGCCGCGTTCCCCGAAAAAACCAAGGAGCCGTTTGCGCGAGCGGCGGGCGTCGTCACGCATATTTGCCAGTTCCTCGAAAGCCTTGCTCCGCGCGGCAAGCTGGGCGCTTACCGCGGGCAGACGCGGAAAACGCGGCGGCGTTTCCGCGCCGGTTGTTTCCGCCGCCGCATTTGCGGCGAGCGTTACAAGGCGGCCGCGCTGTTCGCCGAGCCGTTTGTCGCAGAGGGCAAGACTGTTTTGGGCATGCTCCAAATCGGCGCGGAGTTTACTCCGTTTTTCCGCGGCGTCACGGATACCGCCTTCGAGCGAGGCGATACGTTCCTCAAGGCCGAATTCACGTTTGACCGCCGCGGCGGGAAAGGGATGATCCAGCGCGCCGCAGACGGGACAGGGTTCACCCTCATGGAGGCGGACGGCAAGCAGCGCCGCGGCTTCCCCCTGCCGCGCCTTTTCGTGTTCCGCCTTTAACGCGGCGCACTCCGCTTCCAATACGGGAACGCGCCGTTCAAGGGCGGCAAGTTCTTCGCCGGTTTCAAGAAACATTTTTTCCGCCGCGGCGCGTTCCGCTCCCTTCTCTTCCGCGGCGGCAAGTTCTTTTTTTAATTCCCTGAGCGCTTCGATTTTTTTATGTTCCGCTTCCCAGCGGTTTTCCAGATCATCCGCTTCGCCCGCCTTTTCCTCGAGCTGTGTTTTTTCTTCGTCAAGGGCGGCAAGTTTACGCCGGTATTCGGAACATTCCAGAACGGCGGCGGCCAGTTCCTGTTCAAGCGCGGCCGCTTCTTTTTCGGCGGAAAGCAGCTTTATTTTTTTTGCGGCCAGCTCTTCCAGACAGGGAAGCCGCATGGTAAGACGGCGCTGTTCTTCCCCCGCCTCCGCGGCTTTTTCCTTTTGCCGTTCCAGCGCCTCCATGCGGACGGCAAGTTCCCTGTGGAGCGCGCTTTTTTCTTCCGCGTCTTTGGCGGCCTTTTCCCGCTCACGGCGCCGTTCCTCGACAAGACGCCGGCGGTCGCGGAAATCACGGTAACGCGATTCGGCCTCCCGCGCCGCCTCACGGGCCGCCGCCGCTTCCGTCACGGCCCTGAGGCGTTCTTCATCATAATTTTCAAAGCGAACGCGGGAAAGGGCGTCCTCCAGATTTTTTTGGGCGGAAAGCGCGTCCGATTTTATCTGACGCGCTTTTTCATGAGCCGCTTCCATAACGCGCGCGGCCCTGTCAATGGGAAAAAGTTTTCCCAGAATCTGACGGCGGTCCTGTGTTTTAAGCTGAAGAAATTCGGCAAACTCGCCCTGGGGAAGCAGCACAATCTTGAAAAACTCTTCGGCGTTAAGGCCCAGAATAGAAAGCAGTTTCGCGTTGGTTTCGTTTTTGCGGGAAGCGGCCGCTTCCCAGGTTTCTTCCGCGCCGGTCCGCTTAAACAGCAGGGCCGAGCTGTCTATTTTAACGGCGTCGTCTTTGCCCTCTTCGGCGCGGAGTACGCGTTCCACCCTCCAGACGTCGGCGCCGGCGGAAAACTCAAGGGCGACGGAAGCTTCGGCGCCGCGGCCGGCAAAATCGCTTATCAGCCGCTCAATCGACGCCGAACGCGAGCCGGGCACTTTTCCGTAGAGCGCGTAACAGACGGCGTCGAAAACACTTGTTTTGCCGGCGCCGGTTTTTCCCGTTATCAGAAAAATGTCTTCCAGCGGACGAAAATCCAGCGCGGCCTTTCCCGGGAAAGGGCCGAAATTTTCCATAGAAAGAAAGCGCGGCCTCACGACGCCCCGCCTTCGGAAAGGTTCAGCCCGTCAAGAATTTCTTTAAAGCACGCGCGTTTTTCTTTACCGCTTTGTCCGCCGTTGTCTTCATCATAAATTTCCGCGAGAAAATTCCTGAAGTCTTCAAGAAGCGCGGCGTTTTCGTCCCCAGCGCCGGTAAAACCCGCCGCGCTCAAATTTGTTCCAGTGCGGCGGTCACGGGCAGCCATGACGGCGCGGGCTTCGTCCTGTTTTACCAAAAGAAGATAGGGAAAGCGTTCCCGCAGCAGGGGTTTTGCGTTTTCGACAAGTTCCCTGCCGTCCAGATTGATTTCGAGATACGCGGACGCGGCCTCTTCAAGTTCACTGTCGTTTTCTTTAAGAAAATAGGAAAAGGGCCCCGAAAGTTTTTTGAGCGGCCGGAGGGGAATGACCGGAACGCGCGAGACCGCGCAGGAAACGCGGGGTTTCTCCGGATACGCGGCCATAGAACGAAGGGCCCCGTGCGCCGGATTTTTTTTTGCCGCGGCGTCCCCGCCAAAAAGATCGCCCTGGGCGGAGGGCCTGTTTTTTACCGCGTCTTTTTGAACGGGCGCGTTTTCCAATTCCACCGACAAAAAACATTTTTCCTCGCCCGCTTCGTCAAAAGAATAAGAGAGGGGGCTCCCCGCGTACCAGGCGTTTTGCGCGGGACGCTGGCAGCGGTGAAGATGGCCCAAGGCGACATAATCAAAAGCGTCAAAAAGGCCTATGTCAACTTCTTCGGCCTGGCCGAGGAACGCGCGTTCCGATTCCGCTTTTTTGCCGCCCCGGCAAAAAAGGTGCGCGGCAAGAAGCGCCGCGCCGGCGCCGTCCCGCAGGGCCTTAAGCCGCGCCGCCTCAAGCTGTTCGGCCGCGCGGGCGGTCAATTCCCGCTGCGAGCGAAGTATGCCGCCGTCGTGGGCGCAGAAGCTTCCCGGATACAAAAAGGGGAGCAGAAAACAGGCGCAGGTCAGGCCGCCGTCCTCAACCAGAACCGGCGTCGTAACGGCGGTATCCACGCCGCGGGCGATGTGGATACCGAGCCGTTCAAACAGCTCCTGCCCGTAGGCAAGGCGCAGGGGGGCGTCGTGGTTTCCGGGAATAATCAGAACGGTAAGTTTCGGATAGCGTCTCTTTACTTCACCCAAAAAAGAACTGAACAGATCGGCGGCTTCCGCGGAAGGAAGGGAACGATCAAAAACATCTCCCGCTATGATCAGGGCATGGCAGGTCTCAAGGCGCTGAACCAGATCGTCAAGCATACGCTTCTGATCCTCTATAAGGGATCGATCGTAAAAAGTCTTTCCCAAATGAAGATCAGAAGTATGAAGAAAGCGCAAAACGCCCGCTATTTGACTACCCCGATCTCAGCCGCCTTTGAGTTTGCTTCGGGTATCCATTTTCGCAGGCCCGCAATGCGGGTTGTATCCGAAGGATGGGTGGAAAGAAATTCGGGCGTTCCCCCGCCGCCCAGAGACGCCATGCGTTCCCAAAAACCCACCGAGCTGTCCGTATTGTAACCGGCAATGGCCATCAGAATGAGCCCGATATGATCCGCCTCGCTTTCGTGCGAACGGCTAAAGGGAAGAATGCCGAAAAGATTCGAACCGGCGCCGTAAACGGTCATGGCGAGCTGCTGGGTCGAGGCGCTCTGCGTCCCCGTCAGGATGGAGATACCCGCGGCGCCGCCCTGTTGAAGCAGGCCGGCGCTGGCGCGCTGCTGGCCGTGGTTGAGCAGGGCGTGGGCAACCTCGTGTCCCAGAACAACGGCAAGTCCCGCTTCGTCTTTGGTTACCGGCAATATTCCCGTATACACGACAATTTTACCGCCGGGCATACACCAGGCGTTTACTTCGTCCGACTTAACCAGGTGGTATTCCCACTGATAGTCGTTAAGGTAAGCGCTTTGCCCTGTTGACGCGGCCCACTTTTCCGCGGCCTGGCGTATCCTGTTACCCACGCGGTCCACCATGGCGGCGTCGGCCGTTCCGGTAATAACCTGATTCCCGTCCAGAAACGTTTTGTACTGGGTAAAAGATGAAGCAAGCAGACTGTCGTTGCTCACCAGCGCCATGGTTTTTTTGCCCGTATAGGGATTGGTGGCGCAGGCAATGATAACGGCGGCGGCAAACACAATCGCCGCGCTCAGAACAAACGCTTTTCGTTTCACTTATTCCTCCTTGCTGTATATAGACATCACAGATTTGAGTTTGTCAGGCAAGGAACTGGCAATTCCCTGCCTGGCAATGTTAATTTGACATAAGGAATATTTAAGAGCCCTTCGTATAGGAAACCGAGCTTGATGAAAAATTTTTATATGCGCTGACAGCATAATCTGCGTAAGTTCCTATAAGTACATCCTTTATGGATTCCTGGGTATCAAAACAGTATTGCAAATAGCCTTTTACTGCATTAGACCATCTTCCCAGTGCATTTTTACCCGGGGTTTTTGCAAGCACTTTTGGTTCGTTCATGTCCCAGCCGGAACCGCCGACAACACCGCCTTTAAGCGGTATCGGATCAATAATCGTTCCGTCTTCAAGTACAGCGCAGGCCACAAAGGGGAACATGGCGCTGACCGACATTCCAATGCTGCCGGAAATCGATTCGCTTGTCAGCGTTATTGTCAGCCTGCCGCCTTCCCGTTTTACTTCGCTGACTTCGATTATATATATCTCATTTTCAACCTGAATCCTGACCTCTTTACTTTGTGAATAAAGAGCGGTACCTAATAATATTATCATTGACCCAATTAAAACCGTCTTTTTCATAACCGCT
>JAITBL010000023.1 GCA_031283575.1 Treponema sp.
CCGAAAGCGGCTTTGGCGCCGGCAAGGGCGCGGTCCGCTTCATCCTTTCCGTGAATAAGGGCGGTTACTTCCCAGGCGAGGCGTTCCTTCGCATCATTGGGATTTTTCCCTTCCGCGCAGAGCTTTTCACTCTCATCCGGCGAAAGAAAAGTGAACATAAGCAGAAAACGTCTGACATCGGCGTCCTGTACGTTGCGCCAATACTGGAAAAAATCGTAGGGGCTTGTCTGGGCGGGATCGAGGAACACGGCGCCCTTTTCGGTCTTGCCCATTTTTTTGCCGTCGGCGGTAGTAACCAGGGGAAAGGTCATGCCGAAAACTTCGGCGCCCTCAACACGGCGGATCAAATCGGCGCCCGCGACAATATTCCCCCACTGATCGTCACCGCCGATTTGGAGGGCGCAGCGGCGGCGGCGGTACAGTTCCAAAAAGTCATAGCTTTGCAGTAACTGGTAATTAAATTCCAGAAACGAAAGTCCCGTTTCCATGCGCAGCCTGTACGCCTCGAAACTGAGCATGCGGTTCACCGAGAAGTGCCGGCCAATCTCGCGGAGAAAATCGATATAGTTAAGGCCGGCAAGCCATTCCCTGTTGTTTTCGAAGAGCGCGCCGGGCCCAAGAAAACGGGTAAGCTGGGACCGGATCGAATCGGCGTTGGCGTCGAGCGTCGCGTAATCGAGCACCTTGCGCATTTCGCTTTTACCCGAAGGATCGCCGATACGGGCCGTACCGCCGCCCACCAGGGCAATGCCCTGATGGCCGGCCTCTTTTAAATGGCGAAAGGCGAAAAAGGGAACCATGTGGCCGATATGGAGGCTGGGCCCGGTGGGATCGCAGCCCACATAAAAAGTAACGGGGCCCGCGTCCATGGCGGCGGAGAGTCCCCCTGCGTTGGTACATTGGGCAAAAAAGCCCCGCGCTTTAAGCGTTTCCAGCGCCGTGTTCATAAATCTATCCCCGCGGCCCTGCGGAATCGCGTTACCGTGGCCGCCGCGATGGGGCGGGCTTTTTCGGCGCCCCGCGCGAGAACGCGGTCGAGGCCTTCGCCGTCGGCAATGATTGCCTCAAAGCGCCCGCGCAGCGGGGCAAGCTCGCGGTTCACAACGCGGAACAGTTCTTCCTTCGCTTCGCTCCAGCCCATACCTCCCGCGCGGTAGCGCGCGGCAAGGGCCGCCTGTTCTTCGGCGGAGGCAAAAAGTTTGTAGAGCAGATAGATCTGGCTCTGATCGGGATCTTTGGATTCTTCCACCGCCTGGGAATTGGTCACCATACGCATGATCAATTTACGCAGCTGCTTTTCATCAGCGAACAGGGGAATGGCGTTACCGTAGCTCTTGCTCATCTTGCGCCCGTCCAGCCCCGGCACCACGGCAGCCTGTTCCCGCACCGCGGCCTGCGGAACCTTTAACACGTCCCGCCTGTAATTCGCGTTGACCGCCCGGGCAATGTCCTGCGCCATTTCGATGTGCTGCACCTGATCTTTCCCCACGGGGACGACATCGGAATCAAAGAGAATGATGTCCGCCGCCATCAGCACCGGATAGGTATAAAGGCCCATGTTTACACCGGCGTCGGGATCGGAGGACTTTTCGTTATTGGCCTGCACTATCGCCTTGTAGGCGTGGGCCCGGTTCATAAGACCCTTTCCGGTAAAGGCCATGAGCATAGTCGCAAGTTCAAACACTTCCGGTATAGAAGACTGGCGGTAAAAGATCACCCTGTCGGGATCCAGTCCCGACGCAAGCCAGCCCGCGGCAACCTCGCGTATACACGACTGAAGCTCCGCCGGATTTTTCATCGTATTGAGAGCATGGTAATCGGCAATAAAATAGCGGGCGTCGTAGTCTTTGGCCAGCTCCAGCGCGGGCTTGATCGCGCCAAAGTAATTGCCGATGTGAAGACTACCCGTTGGCTTTATACCGGTAAGGGAAATTTTTCTGTCCACGGCGCCTAAGTGTAGCGGGAAGCGGATAATGAGTCAATGCGGCGTTTTCGCCGTTTTTTACCACGGACGATACGCGGGCCGCGTTTAATTATACTCGTTTACCGTGATGCCCCGTCCGGTTTCCCTTAGCGAAAAAAAGCGTACCGAAAGACTGCCGCGTGAGCTTTCGGGGATTTCCAGAACGGCAAAGGTCGCGCCGGCGCCGGTACGGGGCCGGCCTATGCTCCCCGGATTGAGGAGCTGGACGCCGTTTACCCTTTCCCAAACCGGCGCGTGAATATGCCCAAACAGGGCGGCCTCGGCGCCTGCCGCGCGGGCGGCTGCGGCGAGGGTGTCGAAGCCGGCTTCAACCTGATGGCGGTTGCCGTGGGCAAGGAAAAGTTTTCGGCCGTGCGGCGTGTGTTTGGACGCAATCCCCGCCGGCGTTTCCGCCGTATCAAGCGTCAGCGTATCGGGTATGCGGCGGTCAAGATCGCCGTTGCCCCGCACGCGGTACCAGGGAAGCGCGAAGCCCGCTTCCCGTGAGGCGGGGCCCAGATCTTCCGCTCCGTCGCCAAGAAAAATGGCCGCCCCGGGCGCAATGTCGTATTCGGCGGCCCCGCTCTTTTCGACCGCCCAGCGTAACGCCGCGCCAAGAAAGGGGAGCCTGCCGTGGGAGTCGGATAATACCAGGATGCTGCTCATCATTCCACTATTATTTTTACCATAAAATGAAGTAGAATAGAAGTATGGAGATTATTCTGCTGCTTTTCCGCATTTTGGGCGGCTTGTGCATATTTCTCTACGGCATGAAGATACTGAGCGACGGAATACAGCAGGCTGTCGGGGAACGGCTTCAGAATGTCCTTAACTTTATGACGGGGAACCGCTTTATCGCCGTCTTTACCGGTTTTGTCATCACCGCTCTGGTTCAGTCATCGTCCGCTACGACGGTGATGCTTGTCTCCTTTGTCAATGCCGGCCTCCTCACCCTTACCCAGGCGGCGGGGGTGATCATGGGCGCCAACATCGGCACCACCACTACCGCGTGGCTTGTCTCGCAGATCGGTTACCAATTCGACATTTCCGCCCTTGCCCTGCCGGCGGTGGGCATAGGTTTTATGATGCGGCTTCCCAAGTGGAAGCACCGCGATTGGGGCGAAGTGCTTCTTGGCTTCGGCTTTCTCTTTGTCGGCCTGGAATTTATCAACAGCGCCCTGCCCCGCCTCGATCCCGCTTCACTCGAATTTATCGGCCGCTTTTCCGGCCGCGGCATGGAATCGATGCTGATCGCCCTCGTTATCGGCACGGTGATTACCCTTCTTATGCACTCGTCGGCGGCGACGATCACGCTGGTTATGGCCCTCGCTTACCGCAAGGTTATCGACTTTGACACTTCGGCGGCCCTGATCCTCGGCGCCAATATCGGCACCACAATCGACGCGATCATGGCGGCCTTTGGCGCAAAAATCACGGCCAAACAAACCGCGCTGGTTCACGTGCTCTTCAATGTAGTGGGCTCGGTGATTGCCGTCATCTTCCTTCGCCCCCTGATCGCCCTCGTGGATATTCTTACTCCGGGTTCCATGGACGGAGTGGGAATCACCACGCATCTGGCAATGTTTCACACCGTGTTTAACGGCATGTGTACGCTGCTTTTCCTTCCTTTTGTGCGTTCCCTGGCCGCTTTGGTTACTTTTCTGATAAAGCCAAAAGCGGGCGAAGAAGAACAGCGGCACTACAAACTTGACTACCAGACCGGAACGATCTACGCGACGCCCGAACTTAACATAGTCCGCGCCGAAAAAGAAATCCGCGATATGGCCGGCCTCGTATCGGCCATGTACGCCCAGGTCAGCGAAGGCCTCGGCTCGTTTTCCGGGGCCGATATCGAAGCGGCCGAAGCGGAAAAGACCGCGCAGATCGACAGCCTTGTCGTGTCGATGAAGTCAAAAGAAGATTATGCCGATGAAATGCGCGAAGAGCTTACCCGCTTTCTTATTGAGTGTACCAGGCAGCAGCTTTCGCCGCGCTCGGAATACAATATCTCGCAGCTTCTGCGTATCATCGCCGATCTTGAAGACATGGCCGATGACTGCTGCGGCATTGCCCTGACGCTGGAACGGAGCGTCAAGAAAAAACAGCTCTTTAAGAAAAAGGAAATGGAAGCCCTCGCTCCCTTTGTGGGGCAGGTGGAAGAATTCCTCGGCTATGTGCGCCAGCATTTGGGGCATCCCCTCAACCGCGATCAAATTGAATTTGCCGAATCGCTGGAAAGCGAAATCGATCGCGCGCGGAACAAACTGCGCAAGCTTGGGCGCAAGCGTATTGAGGCCGGCGCCGATGTCAAAACGGAACTGCTCTTTATCGACATGGTGCGCCGCATCGAGCGCCTTGGCGATTTTTGTTACGACATCTCCGAAGCGCTTTTCCA